>JAZOVZ010000077.1:0-5296 GCA_045658965.1 Eubacteriales bacterium | reverse complement strand
TCTTGCTCATTTTCAAAATAGATGATCATATTCATTTTTCTTTGCATGGTCTTGTCCTCTCTCAACGGTTGTTGCCGCTATTGTTATTGTTGCCGCTTCGCTCCGCGCGGAATTTGGGGGCGGATCGCTTTTCCGCTTCCTTTCGCGCCTGCTCGCGGTCGTATTTTTCGTATGCCTGAATGATCTTTTGCACGAGCCTGTGACGCACCACGTCGCGGTCGCTGAAATAGTGGATGCCGATGTCCTCGATCCCCGACAGGATCTTTACCACCGTGGCAAGTCCGCTTTTTTGTCCGCGCGGCAGGTCCGTCTGTGTCAGGTCTCCCGTCACCACCGCCTTGGAATTAAAGCCCAGACGGGTGAGAAACATCTTCATTTGCTCGGGCGTTGCGTTTTGCGCCTCGTCAAGGATGATAAAGGAATCGTCCAAGGTACGTCCGCGCATATATGCCAAGGGAGCGACCTCAATGATGCCCTTTTCAACCTGACGCTGATAGTTCTCAGGCCCCAGCATTTCAAAGAGCGCGTCGTACAAGGGGCGCAGATAAGGGTCGATCTTGCTTTGCAAGTCCCCCGGCAAAAAGCCCAGCTTTTCGCCTGCTTCAATGGCAGGGCGGGTCAGAATGATGCGCGAGACCTGACGATCACGCAAAGCCTTGACCGCCATGGCAACCGCAAGGAAGGTCTTACCCGTACCCGCAGGGCCTACGCCTAAAATGATCGTATTCTTACGGATCGCCTCCACGTACTGCTTCTGTCCCACCGTCTTTGCCTTGATAGGCTTGCCCTTGGTGGTCACGCAGATGCAGTCGTCACCAAGCTCCGCAAGCTCGCGCGCCTTGCCGCTGTCTACCATATCGATCACGTAACGCACGCTTTGCTCGGAAAGCTGGCTGTATTTGATCATGTCGGCAAGGTACTCGATCACGGCAGCGCCCTTGTTGACCTGCTCGCGATCCTCACCCGACACGATAATGCTATCACCGCCGTCGTCGGTCGCGCGGTTGCGGATGCTGACGCCCATGGTCTGCTCCACCGCTCTGACGTTGACGTCATAGCTGCCGAAAATGGCAGCGGTATCCTCCGAGGAGGCTACCTTGATAATTCTCTGTTCCATAAATCTATCCTTTGTTTTTGATATCGATCTCAAATTCCTGCACCGCGGCAATATCCGCAATACAGGTCACCTCGGCACGCAGCACGACACCGCTCTCGCCGATCTTTGTGTAGATGCGCTTTTCGAGCAGCTCTCCATCCTGCAAAGTGTCCGCAATTTGCTCCGAGAGTTGCCTGTACGCAAGCACCAATGCCGCCTCGGGATCGCGATACGCCGTCTGCATCTCGTAGGGCAGATACCGCTCGGTGTATATCTCCAACGGCAGATCCACACCCGCCGCAGGGCTACAGTTCTCCACAATATATATTGTATCATAAACCGCACCCCAATTTCCAGTACTTTCGCAAAGTTTTATCGGAAAATTAAAAAATTTTATCGTTTTTTTCTCAAAAATCTCACCCGTGTACACCTTTTTCTCATACTCATACGGGATCTCAACCAAAAACGTGTGCACCGTGCGCGCCATGACCTTGCCCGAAGCCCTTGTAAAGCGAAATCCCGTTGCCGCGCTGTCGTACACACCTGCGATCAATATCTCCCCTTTTCCCACCTGCTGCCCCGCTCTGACCAATACGTTGCCGCGGTACAGCTCAACCGCCACGACCTCACCGCTGTGCGCTGCAACGATATGCGCGGGCTTGCGCTGTGGCTTGGCATCGGGCAGCCGCTGCTCGACCAGCTCCACGTTTGCCACGTTGCCGCGGATATTGACCGACAGCCAGCCTATTTTGTCCGTAGACAGCATGACGCGGTTTTCAAGCCGATCGGTATCAAGGTGCGGGATAAACGTCCCCTCGGCAAAGCCCTGTGCGGCAAGCAGCTCCTTGACCTCGCGCTCGGTCAGCGTGCTGTTGCCGCTGACGCGGATATCAAACACAAAGCACTCGGAAGCAAAAAGCAAGGCAAGTGCGCACACAGCCCCCAGCACAAGTCCCGGGCGGCGCGTAAGTTTGCGCAAGACCCGCGGTAATCCTCCGCGCTTTTCTATGCAAAACTGTACCTCTGCTTGCACAAGCAGGTCACACAGTCTGCGTGCATGCCCCGTGCGCAAGCAAAGACGCAGATTTTCCCCATCACTTCCGCCGTCCATGTACACAATGCCGCCATGCATGCACAGGTTAAGCACCTGCTCCGCATGCGCGCGATCGATGCGAAGAACTGCATACCCAAGGATATAGTAAGAAGGATTCATGCACGCTCCTCCCCTTCAAAGCTGACCGAGCGGATATGTCCGCCTACGCCGAGAGCTCCCGAGATAAACGAGGTGCACCACAATCGCTCTCCGCACACACGCAGACGCATTTTGCCAAGATCCAACAGCATTTCCTCCTCCCCGTATTTGAGTATCTTGCGGCAGCCCTGCAAAAGCAGCTTGTTCTGTCCGCGGAGCTCTATGCGCACGCCGTCCAACAGATCGGGCGTGATATCAAACTTTTTTTCCAGCCATTCCACAGCTCCCATACGCTTGTCTTTTTTGCGCCCTTGCATATTTGTCCTCCGATGATTCTATATTTTAACAGCTACGTTATTATATGAAATGCGGGGTGAGTGTATGAAAATAAGCAAATGTCGCGCAAGGTTTGGCGGCATAGGATTTGGCATTCTCGGTGCTATCTGCATTTTGCTTTTGCTGTTTTATGCGGACAGCGCCGTCACCGCAGTACGTCAAGGTTTACTTTTATGCCGCGACACGGTCATTCCCGCACTTTTCCCTTTTATGGTGGCGTCCGAATTTCTGGTAGGCTGCGGGGGCGCGGCAGCGGTCGGCAAGCTGCTCTCTCGCCCCGCAAAGCTGCTCTTGGGCGTGCCCGGTGCTGCCGCCTGCCCCGTGGTGCTGGGCGCGCTGTGCGGCTTTCCCACCGGAGCGCGTGCAGCTGCCGCTCTATACGATGCAGGTGCGCTGTCCGCGCGTCAATGCACGCGGCTTTTGACATTTATCAACAATCCAAGCTCGGCTTACATGATCAGCGCAGTGGGCGCGTCGCTGCTGGGCAGCCGCAGGTTAGGGCTGTTATTATGGGCAGTCAGCCTGCTGTGCTCACTCGGCACGGCACTAATCACGCGCGTACTTTTGCCCGATGACTGCGAGGGCACGCCCCCGACACCGCAGCCCGTGCGCATGGGTGCCGAGGTCTTTACGGGCGCGGTGGGCACAGCGGCACAAAGCATGCTTGCCGTGTGCGCTTACGTGCTGTTTTTCTCTGCCGTGCTGGGAGCATTGCAGCATGCACTTGCCCCTCTTGCACTGCCGCCTGCGATCAGCGCGCTTTTGTACGGCATCGTGGAAATGTCGGGCGGTATTGCGCGCGCGGCAGAGGTTGCAAGCCCTACGCAAGCCGCCATGCTGTGCGCAGCACTCTCCTGCTGGTCGGGGCTTTCGGTCATGTGCCAGATCATGACGGTCTGCCACGGCAGAAGCTTTGCCTTTTTACCCTATCTGCTTGCCAAAGCCGCGCAAGCACTGACCGCCGCGGCACTTACGGGGCTTGCCATGCGATATCTTTTTCCCCTGCTGCCGCCCGAAGATATGCATGCAAGCCTGATTTTGCCCGAGGGAACGGCACAAATTTTGGTCAAGACCGCCAACGTCGCATTTGCACTCGCGTGTGCTTGGTTGCTTTTCGGGAAAGCTGCAGCACGCATGCACCGCCGCACGACCGCCGACATATATTGACATTGAAGGGCTCTTCCCTTCATGAAAGGCGGTCACCATGAAACGATATGATAAATTCAAGCAGCAAGATCCTTCCCCTAACCGGGGGCAAACGGTTGCGGTGATCGGCTCTGCCACCTACGCTGCCAAGGCGCGCGACGCACTCGGTCGCGCCGCTGTGCGTGCCGAGGTAGTCAAGCTCAGCTATTCCACCACGCACGCCGGCTGTGTGTACGGCGTTGCCTTCCCAAGTGCACAAAAGCCCAATGCGGCTTACGTGCTTGACCGCGTGGGCATTGCCGTGCGAGAATATATGGAGAGCGACACGTGAGCGCGCCCGTCTATCTCGATTACGCCGCTACCTCGTGGCCCAAGCCCGCTGTTGTACACCGTGCGGTGTACGATTGCATGACGCGCGCAGGCGGCAACCCCGGGCACGGTGCGCACGCGCTTTCCGACGCAGCCGCGCAGATCGTGTACGACTGCCGCTGTGCGCTTGCCAAGGAGTTTGGTGCAGGTGGTCCCGAGCGCGTGATATTCACCTCGGGGGCAACACACGCGCTCAATCTTGCCCTGCACGGGGCTCTGCGAAAGGGCGACCACGTGCTTTGCTCGGACATGGAGCACAACGCCGTTTACAGACCGCTGTATGACCTGCAAAAGCGCGGGGTCATCACCTTTGACACCTTTCTCTCTCCCGCATCCGATCCGCGCATCGGCACGGCACGCATGGTCACCGACGCGGCGGCAAAGAAAAAGCCAAACACGCGCATGCTGGTATGCTCGCACATGTCCAACATCGTGTCCTCGGTCATGCCGCTTGCCGCACTCGGTGCATTTTGCAAACGGCACGGCATGCTGTTTTGCGTGGATGCCGCACAATCCGCAGGACATTTGCCCATTGATATGCAGCAGATGCAGATCGATCTGCTTTGTATTCCCGGGCACAAGGGGCTTTACGGCATGCAGGGCTGCGGCGTGCTGATACTGGGTGAGGGTGTCACGCTGACACCGCTTTTGCAGGGCGGCAACGGCGTTTTCTCGCTTTCGGGAGAGATGCCCGAGCTGCCGCCCGAGCGATATGAAGCAGGAACGTTACCCACACCTGCCATTGCGGGACTTTTGGCAGGGCTGGGCGAGGTACAATCTCGCGGCATCTCCACCATCATGGCGCAGGACAAACACCTCTATGACCGCGCTCGCGCCATGCTTTCAAGATTTGCGGGCGTGCACGTTTGCGCTGCGCATTGCCGAGGACCCGTGCTGTTATTCTATCACGACCGCATCCCCTCCGACGCTTTGGGCGCGGAGCTGGATAAGCGCGGGATCTGCACGCGCGCGGGCTTTCACTGCTCTGCTCTGGGGCACGGCACGCTGGGCACGCCCGATACGGGAGCGGTGCGCCTGAGCTTTGGTATGGACACCACCCCTGCCGACCTTGATGCGCTGTACGGTGCGGTCAAAGAGATTTTGCTGTAACAAAAAAGGCCGCACCCCGGAAACGCGCTGGCGCCCGGCTGAGTTTT
>JAZOVZ010000076.1:0-10635 GCA_045658965.1 Eubacteriales bacterium | reverse complement strand
GGTGGACAGGGGTTTTTTTTAATTTTTATAAAAAAAAATCCCCCCCCCCAACTGGGGGGGTACGATTTTTCGTTATTAATGCTTATTTGTCGGATGAGCTGTCGGGGGATTGTTCTTGTACCGTTTCAATTTCCTCTTGAGGAATGGATTCAGTTTCGGATTGTGGGTTGCAGTGGTGCTCCCCGGCATCGATTACTGCACTTTCCTGACTGGTGCTGTCCGTTTGCTCTGCCAACTGCTGTTCAGCATTTTTGCTCGGCTTGCGCTTGAGTTTTTTGCGCACGCTCAGATAGAGCAGAGCGCCCAAGGGAACGGGAATTCTCAAAAGGAACGTGGATGCAGTGGCTTGAATGATGCCGCATCTTGTGATCAATCCGAATATGAATCGGAATCCAAGCGATGTGCCTACGAGGGAGAATTGCAGTAGTACTGCGATCCAAATCAAAATAAACCAAAGCACCTTGAGGCGGATAGGACGCTTGATACAGTCCACCATCATCCAAACGCAGAACGCAATGGTCAGCAAGAAGTAAACAATCAGAAGTACGCGCACCGTAATGATGACTGCTGTATTTTTGGGGGTAATGTCGGTCACGTTGATGCCGTAGAGGAAATCATTGGTATTATAGACTAGTCTGAATTCGGCAGTTGCTTTGGTATCTGCCGTTACTTGATAGACAACGTCCGTGATCTGTGTCTGATCGGTGTACGAGTAGGTTGTGTTCCAAGAAACGAACTTGATCTCATATGTCTTGGCACCGTCGTAAATGCGTAACAGCTCGTTCCAGAATGCGTCAAGCTGTGCTTGGCTTTGTACGGGCATAAGCTCCATAAACGCCATTGCCGCATCCTTGTCTTCGGCAATGACGCAATCCATCAGCGTTGCCATGTCTGCCTGTTTATCTGTGAGATCGGGCTGGAGCTTGTTACAGGATGAAAAGAGTAAAAGCGCGGTTAAGAACAGCAAAATCATCCAACTTGTTTTTTTAATTGTCATAGTTAGACCTCCTTTATGTTTATAAAAAACGGTTTCATCTATATAGACGCATTTTTTTTGAGCAAAAGTTCGGATTTTTTTGAAAAAATAAAAATATTTGCGTACAATTAAAAAGTGCGCCTCAAAAGAGACGCACCGAAAAAGCGAATCTCTTATTGCTGCGACACAACCTTACCATTTTTGACGGGTCAAGGAAAAAGAGAAACACCTTTTACCAAGGTATGTTTCCCGTCAAACGGCATATTTAGTTGTGTCGCAAGAGTATTGTAGCATATTTTTGTACGTTTGTAAAGATAATTACGAAAAAAAGGGTATGAAAGTATCCCGAAACGTGTCATCCTGAGCGAAGCAAACGCCACAGTGTGGCGTTTGCGCAGTCGAACTTTTCAAAATCTGCAACAAATTGCTGATTTTGAAAAGTCAAAACGCAGAGCGTTTTGAGGATCTACGACAGGTCTATGATACCCCCTTTACTTTTGAAAAACATTGAGAAAAACCTTCAAAGATCCCGGCGCGATGCGCCGCCCTTCGGGTTCGACTCCGTGCTACGCACTCCGCTCAGGATGACACGGGCGGGGGATATGCTCCCGTTTCGTAGGGGCGAATTTCTTATACACTCTTTGCCGTTTCCCCCCAACGCCTTGACACGAACCGCTTTTGATGATATAATATATCATGGAATTTTATTGAAAGGGGAGAGAGGAATGCTTGATAAGGAATACAAAAGCCTGACCTTGCGCTTGGGCTTTGCGGCAATACTCATGCTGGTGCTGTTGCAGGGATTGATGACGGTGCTTGGCTTTGCGCAGCTGCTGTTTGAAACTTACCTGATCGAAAAAGCTGCCGATATTTTATATTGGATCTTGTATAATCTGTTTTATATGCTGTCGTTTATGCTCCCCGTGCCCTTCTTTATGCTGATCTCGGGCAAAAAGCAGGGCGAGCCGATCTGCTTTGAGGTGCGTTTCCCGCGCCACTTTGTGCTCATGGCGGTTGCATCGGTCGGCATGGTCCTTGCAGCGGGACAGATCAATTCGTTGCTGATCGCCCCCTTTGCCGGAGAGGATACAAGCACCGATATGATATTGGATATGATCAGCCCCGACAAGGGCTATATGGTCGTGCTGGTGTTTATCATGATTGTCATCGTGCCGGCATTTTGCGAGGAATTTTTGTTCCGCGGGCTGATATTGGGCAACCTTTTGCCGTACGGCAAGGGCATTGCCGTGGTGGGCAGCGCGCTGCTCTTTGCCGCTATGCACCAAAATTTCGGACAGTTTTTGTACACCTTTGCAGCGGGTATATGCATGGGACTGTTGTATGCCGAGAGCCGCTCGATCTGGCCCTCGACCTTGGTGCATATGCTCAATAATCTGCTTTCTTTTGTACAAATGATCCTGTTTGCACGTATTGAGAACGAAATGACGGCGGGCAGAGTGACGCTTTGCATCAATCTTGCCGTGATCGGCTTGGGGATCGTGTGCCTTGCCTTGCTGATCCGTCTTGCCAAGCGTAAGAAGTCGGAGCACGAGCAGAATCACGGGCTGTTTGGGCGCATTGATCTGCCCACGCAACCCAAGGAGCTTTCCGAGGGCGTCGCATGGCGCAAATTCTTCTCCCCCTCGGTCATCGTCTTTTTGGCGTTGAGCCTTGCCATGGCTGTACTGACTTTATTGATGGAGCACGTTGCGATATGAATGATGTAGATTTGATGAAACAAGCGATCGCCCTTGCAGAGCAGGGCGCATCTTTGGGTGAAGTGCCGGTTGGCGCGTTGGTGGTCAAGGACGGAGAGGTCATTGCCAGAGCGCACAACGAGCGCGAGATATTGCCCGATGCCACCGCGCACGCAGAGGTGCTTGCCATTCGCCGTGCGTGTGCCGCTTTGGGTACAAACCGCCTGACGGGCTGCACCGTGTACGTTACGCTTGAGCCCTGCCCCATGTGCGCAGGGGCATTGGCGGCTGCGAGAGTAGACCGCGTGGTATTCGGCGCGTACGATGCGCGCGGCGGCGCGTGCGGCAGCATGATGCGCATACAGAAATACCCGCTTTATTATATGCCCGTATTCGAGGGCGGCGTGATGGAGCGCGAATGCAGCGAAATATTGACCGCATTTTTTAAGCAAAAACGTTAACGAGGAGAGAACAGCATGATCTTAATTCTTGCCGAAAAGCCAAGCCTTGGCAGAAATATTGCCGCTGCCATTGAGCAGATTCCCGGTAACGCACGCATGGCGCGCCGTGACGGGTATCTGGAGGGCAACGGCTATCTCGTCTCCTGGGCGTTCGGTCATTTGTTTTCTCTTGCCGACGTGGAATATTATAATCCCTCTCCCGACGGACGCTGGAGCATGGACAATCTGCCGTGCTTTCCCGGGCAGTTCCATTTTGAGCTGCGCAAGGGCTCGGATAAGCAGATCGACAGCGGTGTAGTCAAGCAATTTGAGACCATCCGCGCGCTGTGCAACCGCCCCGACGTGGATACCGTGGTCAACGCGGGAGACGCAGACCGCGAAGGGGAGATCATCATCCGTTTGTGCATTCAGCATGCCATGAGCGAGAGCAAGGCGCAAAAGAGACTGTGGCTGCCCGACCAGACCCCCGAAACCGTCATTGCCGCCCTTGCCGACCTCGGTGACGCGGCAAATTACGATAACCTTGCGGGCGAGGGCTTTGCCCGTACCTATATCGACTGGCTGTACGGCGTCAATCTGACCCGCTACGCCACGCTCAAATGCGGTTCGCTTATGCGTGTCGGACGCGTCATCGTGCCCATCGTGCGCGCCATTTACGAGCGCGATATGGCGATCAAGAACTTTGTACCGGGAAAATATTGCGTCATTGCCAGCAAGGAAAAGACCAACGGTGAGGTGGTCGAGCTTGTGGGCAAGACCAAGTTCAAGCCCGAGGAATACTACAAAGCAGAGCAGCTTTGCGCGGCATACAACGCAGCCGACGCGACCGTCACAAGCGTCAAGCGCAAAAAGGACACCATCATGCCCGGCAAGCTGTATTCGCTTTCCAAGCTGCAGAGTACGCTTGCAAAGAAATATAAAATGCCCATGAAGGATAGCCTTGAGATCGTGCAGCGTCTTTATGAGCAGGGGTATCTGACGTATCCCCGTACCAACTCGGAGTACATGGCGACTGCCGAGAAGGACAAGGTCAAAAAGATCCTTGGCGGTATTGCCAAGATCGGCTATCCCGTCACCTTCAAGGACAGCAAAAAGATATTTGACGACTCCAAGATCGAGTCGCACTCGGCAATCACGCCGACCTATAAGATCCCCGAAAAGGGTAGGCTGAGCGAGGCGGAAAATCAGGTGTATTCTACCGTGTTCCGCCGTTTCGTGGCGGTATTCTGCGCCAAGGATTGCCTTGCAGAGCGCACCGAGATCACGGTCAAGGTGGGCGACTTTGAGGAGTTTTCGCTCAAGGGTACGGTCATTCTCGAACCGGGTTGGATGAAGTTTGACGACGGCGGCATGAAGGATAAGGTGTTGCCGCGCCTTGAAAAGGGCGACAAGGTCAACCACATCTTCAAGCCCACCGAAAAGGAGACCACACCGCCCAAGCACTATACCACCGAAACGCTCTTGAACTATCTCAAAAATCCCTTCCGCGAGGAAAAGGCGGCTGACGATGAACAAGCTGCGCAGATGGCGGACAGCGTGGGTGCAAACGATTTAGCCGAATATAAGGCGATGCTGGAGGGCGTGGAGCTTGGCACCGAGGCAACGCGCACGGGCATTATCGATAACGCGCGCAATTCGGGCTATATCCAGCTCAAAAAGGACGTGTACACCATCCTGCCCGGCGGCATTTACCTGGTAGAGTCGCTGGATCGCATGGGCATTGGCATGGATAAGTATAAGACCTGCGAAATGGGCAAGGCGCTCAAGCAGGTGTTCCGCGGACAGGCGACGACGCAGGATGCGGTCGCGCTTGCCCAGCGTGAGATCGGTGAGATCTTCCGCGCCCAGCACCAAGGGCAGGGGGGCGAGAACGATATCGGCATGTTCGGTGACCATATCGCAGAGTGCCCCATGTGCGGCAAGGAGATCTTCCGCGGCAAATACGGCTACGTTTGCGGCGGGTACAAAGAGGGCTGTCCGTTCCAGATCAAGACCTACATCTGCGGCAAGACCATCTCCGTCACGCTTGCAAAGCAGCTGATCGAGACGGGCGAGACCGACGTGCTTGACGGCTTTGTTTCGCAAAAATCGGGCAAGGTATTTTCCGCAAAGCTCAAAATGAGCGAGGGTAAGACCACCTTTGTCTTTGCCGATACGCCGCGCCCCGCGCGTAACGATGTTTCCGGTGGCGGCGGCACGTGGGCTGACCCCGCGAATGAATTCCCGCCCATTCCCGACGAGCCACCGGCTTGGTTGTAAAGCCTCCCTCGCGAGGATCATGACATCAATTTAGGGATATCATACTCGATATATACCCTCCACGGACAACAAAACGCTATGAACGCGCGCTGCAAAGGCTACCCCCGAGGGGTAGCTCCCGACGCAGTCGGGTGAGGGGGAGTTGCGGGCTAAACGGCACGGTTGTCCGTTCGGGGATAACAATTCAAACCCCAACTCTCGCGCTCCCCTTCAGTCGCCTACGGCGCCAGCTTCTCGCTGCGGCTCGGTCACACTCGCGTTCTGACATGCCACCGGCATGTCATTCATTACGCTCATGCCGCTTCGCTACCCCGGGGGACGCCTCTGTAACGCACATCCGTATCGTTTTGCCATCCATAACAATTTTATCAACCCTTTGTCAGGAGTACATATTATGTCCATCATTTTAATCGGCATGCCCTCGTGCGGCAAAAGCACGCTGGGGGTATTGCTTGCAAAAAAACTCGGCATGGAATTCATCGATTCCGACCTGCTGATTCAAAAAAAGCACGGCAAGCTTTTGCATGAGCTGATCGCCGCGCACGGCAACGACGGCTTTTTAACGCTGGAATCCGAGGTCAACTGCGCAATCACCGAGCAAAATGCCGTGATCGCCACGGGTGGCAGCGCGGTGTACAGCGAGTCTGCCATGAACCATTTTGCCGCGATCGGCAAGATCGTATATATTCATATCTCCTACGAGGAAATGGAGGCACGCCTTGGCGACTATGCCCACCGCGGTGTGGTTATGCCCGCTGGGTATACCTTGCGCGACCTTTACAACGAGCGCGCGGCACTTTACGAAACATACGCTCACGTTACGGTTTCGGGCGAGGGCGGTATGACACGGGCAATCGAGAGGATTGCGAGCGAGATAAGCCAATAAAAAAATTCCGACGGATGACCGTCGGAATTTTTTTATTCTTCAAACTGGCTATAATACAACTTCGCGTACAGCCCGTTCTCGGCAAGCAGCGAATCGTGCGTGCCGCGTTCGACAATGTTGCCGTTATTCATGACCAAGATCAGGTCGCATTGCTTGATGGTGGAAAGGCGATGCGCCACGATAAACGAGGTGCGGCCCTGCATCATTTCGGCAAATGCGCTCTGGATCTTTTGCTCGGTACGCGTGTCGATCGACGAGGTTGCCTCATCCAAGATCAGCATAGGCGGCAGGCACAGCATGACGCGCGCGATGCAGAGTAGCTGTCGCTGACCCTGCGAGAGCGTGTCGTTGTCACTGCCGATGACGGTATCGTAGCCGTTCGGCAAGCGGCGGATGAAGGAGTGCGCATGGCATGCCTTGGCGGCTGCAATGATCTGCTCGTCGGTCGCTTCGGGATGACCGAGCGCGATATTGGCGCGCACGGTATCGTGCTTGAGGTGTGTATCCTGCAGCACCATACCGATGTTCTGTCGCAGGCTGTTGCGCGTGATGTGACGCGTGGGCGTGCCATCCACCTTGATGTCACCTTCGGTCACGTCGTAGAAGCGCATGAGCAGGTTGATCAGCGTGGTCTTACCGCAGCCGGTAGGTCCGACGATGGCAACGCGCTGTCCTTCCTTAATTTCAAGGGAAAGGTCCTCTATCAAGGGGCGGTCGGGGGTATAGGAGAAGCTGACGTCATCAAACGCCACCTCGCCGCGTGCGTCCGTGAGCACGTGCGCGTCGGGGGCATCGGGCGTTTCGGGTTTGGCATCGATCAGCTCGAAAATTCTGCCTGCGCAGGTCAGCGCGTTTTGCAGCTCGGTGATCACGCCCGAGATCTCGTTAAAGGGCTTGGTGTACTGATTTGCGTAGGAAAGGAAGCAGGAAAGCTGACCGACGCTGAGCGCAGCTCCGCCCGTAGCGACCGCCATCAAAGCACCCACCAGCACCACGCCCGCGTACACAAGGTTGTTGACAAAGCGGGTGGAGGGGTTGGTCAGGGAAGAGAAGAAGGTCGCCTTTTGCGAGATGGCTGCAAGGCGCGCGTTGACCGCATCAAAGTCGGCAAGTGCCTCGTCGCCGCGGTTAAAGGCGGTGACAAGCTTGTGGTTACCCAGCATTTCGTCCACCAGCGCGGTTTGCTCGGCACGCGTCCTCGATTGGTTTTTGAAATAGTTGTGGGTCTTTTTTGTGATAAATGCCGCCACGAACAAGGAAAGCGGCGTGACCAGCACAACGACAAGCGCAATGCCGGGGTGCACCGTGAACATGATCAAGAGGGTGCCCACAATGGTCAGAATACCGGTAAAGAACTGGGAAAATCCCAGCAGCAAGCCGTCGGTCACGGCATCCGCATCGGAAATCACGCGGCTGACCACGTCGCCCACGGGCTTTGCGTCCAGGTAAGAAAGCGGCAGCGTCTGCACGCGCTCAAAAGCGTCCTGGCGCAGTCTGCGCACAATGCCGAATGCAATGCGGTTGTTGCACACGTTCATCAGCCATTGCAGCAGCGCGGTGATGCCGACCGCCATGCAGATGAGCACGAGAATGGCGGGAATGGTGTTCAGCTGCTCGGGGGACAAGCCCAAGGGCTGCGCGAGCTTGCAAAGCAAGCCGAATACGCCCCTTTCGGCAAAGGTTTGGTCGCCTGCGAGCAGGTCGATGGCGTCACCCGTCAGCACGGGAATACACAGGGTCAGCACCACCGAAACGGCAGCAAAGAGCAGGGAAATGGCTAAAAGCAAGCGGTAATGCTTTAAGTATTTGAGTACGCGGAGGATGGTTTTGGTTTTCATGCGCCCTGTCCTCCTTTGAACTGAGAATCATAGATCTCGCGGTAGACCGCGCAGGAATCAAGCAGAGAATCGTGTGTGCCTTGTCCGACCAAGACGCCGTCCTCCAGCACCAGTATCAGATCGGCATGCGCAATGGATGCGGTGCGCTGGGAAACGATAAAGGTGGTGGGCTTATGCGGCAGCGATTTGAGCGCACGGCGCAATGCTGCGTCGGTGGCGAAGTCCAGGGCACTTGCGCTGTCGTCCAAGATCAGCACGGGAGAGGTGGCGACCAGAGCGCGTGCAATGGTCAGTCTTTGACGCTGACCGCCCGAGAAATTCGAGCCGTTTTGCGTCACGGGAGCGTCCAAGCCCTCAGGCTTTTGCTCCACAAATTCCTTTGCCTGTGCGGCTTCAAGTGCCGCCCACAGCTGCTCGTCGGTGGCACTCTCGTTGCCCCAAAGCAAGTTGGAGCGCACCGTGCCGCTGACAAGCACTGCCTTTTGCGGTACGGTCACGACAGTATCACGCAAAGCGATGGGATCGTAGGACTTGACGTCCTTGCCGTTTACGAACACGTGCCCCTCGGTCGCGTCATAAAAGCGGGGGATGAGGTTGACCAAGGAGGATTTGCCCGAGCCCGTACCGCCGATAATGCCTACGGTCATGCCGGGGTGGGCAGTAAAGCTGACGCTTTGCAGTGAGGGTGCACCTGCACCGCTGTATGTCAGCGTCACGTTTTCAAATCTGACGCTGCTGCCGTCGTTTGTATCGGGCGCAGATTCACCGCGGGGCATGCCTGCATCCACATCCAACACAGCTTGAATGCGCGAGCCGCAAGCAACCGCCTTTGTGATGGAGATAATGGTATTGGCAAGCTTGACCAGCTCGACCAAGATCTGCGACATATAACTGACCAGCGCGATCAGCTCACCGCGCGTCACTCCCTCGGGCAGCCCGAATTGCTTTGCGCCAAACCATACAAGTGCCACGATGCCGCCGTTGACCAAAATAAAGGTCAGGGGGTTCATCAACGCGGTGACGCGTCCCGTGAAGTTTTGCAGGGCGGTCTGTGCGCGGTTGATCTCGCTGAATTCCTCGATCTCACGCTGCTGCATGGAGAACGCACGCACCACGCGCACGCCGCGCAATGTTTCGCGCGTTTTGCCGGTCACGGCATCCAGCTTGGCTTGTACCTTTTTGTACATGGGAATGCCTGCAAGGATAATGGTGAACACTACCACCGAGAGCAGGGGAATGATGAGGGCAAAGATCCACGCAAGGCTAGGCTTGACGGCAAACGCCATGATCATGGCACCGAACACGATGATAGGGGAGCGGAGCAGCAGGCGCAGCGCAAGGTTGATGCCCGATTGAATCTGATTTGTATCGCTGGTCATGCGGTTGATCATGGCAGCGGTGCCCATTTTGTCGGTTTGCTCGTGCGAGAAGGTCTGCAGGTGCGCAAACAGATCGTGGCGCAGCTTTGCGGCGCTGCCCACAGCCGCGCGTGCGGCAAAGTATTGCGCGACCAGCGTGCAGGAAAGCCCCACCGCTGCAAGCAGCACCAAAAGCCCGAACATGCGCCACACGTAAGACGTATCGCCCGACTCAATGCCCACGTCCACAATGGCGGCAACCACCAGCGGCACGCAAAGGTCAAAGCATGCCTCCAGTAGCTTGAACAAGGGCGCAATGACGCATTCCTTTTTGTATTTTCGCAAATAATGCAGGATAAGTTTCATGTCTGTCCTCGATTGCATATTATTTTATGTTGTATTAAGAATCACTTAACTAGGTTAATTTGTTGCTCTTGGCGCGATTACATTTCCAACACAATGTTTGGAGATTGCTTTCCGTTGTGTATCCGCCTTTAGAAACAGGAATAATATGATCGATTTCCAGCAAAAGATTTGGCTCTTTTAAAATGGAGTTTCCGCAATTACAACACGCAAAATTATCTCTATTTTTAATAAATTCGCGCAGTTTGCTTGTCATCATAGCTCTTTGCTCTTTTGTGAATGCACTCACGGTAAGTTTTTCTTCTAGTGCTTTAATCAATGCAATAATAGTTTCTTCTGTCATAGGAATAGTAAATGTCCTTTTAGCCATTCCTCCACTGGAAGTGTAAGAAAATACGTATTCAACAGTTAGTACATCCTCATCAATATTGGCGAATCCTAATCTGGAGTAAAAACCAGCCTCGTCCTCTTCCATAATATAACTTGGAACATCACCTATATATTGTTGATAGTCTTTTTTATAATTTTCGATAATTTGTTTTGCCTCTTTTAATGTAGCAAGTTCTTCTACAAGCAAATGAAGTTTTTGAATTTGATCAGGATATAAGTTGGAATTCGGGTAAAACTTTTTTATTACATAAGCTAAAGGATTGTTTTCTGCACTTGCAAATACAGCTGCCGATACCTCTGCGGTAAACGGAGTGATTTCCTTTTTATACGGACGAATATACTGATATTCATCATCATTGATTGTTTCATTTCGGACCACTCTTGTTCCTAAAAGGTTTGATATCGAC
>JAZOVZ010000075.1:0-10434 GCA_045658965.1 Eubacteriales bacterium | reverse complement strand
ACAAAGATAACGTAATATATCTGAACACTTTTTCTAAAACCATATCCCCCTCGTTGCGTATCGGTTATATGGTATTGCCCAAGCATCTTGTCGAGGTTTACAAAGATAAGCTCGGCTTCTACTCCTGCACGGTCCCTACGTTTATGCAGTACGTGCTCACCGAGCTTATTGATAACGGCGACTTTGAAAGGCACATCAATCGCGTCAGAAGAACGATGAGGAAGAAATTATCTACATAAGCTGAAAATAGCCCTCGCTCCATTTCGGAACGAGGGCTTGAATATTTACTGAATAAAGGTTTCTAATGCAATCCGCATCCCTAACTTAAAGGCATATTCGAAGATGGCTGCTTCAGACAGGCTTGTGTATTCGCTCCAGCAGTCGTCATACTTCTCGAAAATCTCCTTCTGCTTATCGGTCATCGTTTTGAGTAAGTCATCGTTGTGCCTCCTTTTCTGTCAGCACAACAACATACCACAGAAGGGAGAGGAAGTCCGGACCTTTTTCGAAAATAAAACCAAGATTTCTCGCCGAGTCTTTTCTTTGACTACTGCACCGCAGTTTTTGTGTTTTGAGAGAAGGTGGTTGACTATCCTTCGGAAGTATGGTATAATCACGGCAGAATAAGATATCATGCGGAGTTGAATTTTCGATTTTCCGGTGGATTTCGTTTCCGTCCCTGAACGGTCTTGACCACACCTTTGACCATCTACGGCTTCGGACTACGTGGAAACAGTGCTTGCAAGAGCACCCGAAAGCATTGATTTGGGACACAAAAGCCCCGAAAAGCCTTGTAAAGTAAGGAAAAAATCGGCATTTTTGCGTTTGGGACGTCGATGCTGCAGGTTCGAGTCCTGTCACTTCGACCAAACGGAAAAGGACGGCTTATGCCGTCCTTTTTCGTTTGATTGAGTGAGGGAGACGAGAACCTGCTTCGAGCTTGCGGGCAAGTCGGGGGAAGGGAAAAGCAATCGTCATGCTCGACACGATAGGGAGCGGTGCGCGGAGCGCAACGCGAGTCTTCGATAGGTTCAGAGTCCTGTCACTTCGACCAAATTTGGCTTTGGGAAGCAATTCCCGAAGCCTTTTTCTTTGCTTACTGCGACGCAATTTTTGTGGGCTGACGGTTTCCGTCAGCCCTTGCGGTTTCAGTTGTCTTTTGGCTCGTCCTTTTTGAACGCGCCCTGCGCGCATGCAAAGCACAAGCCGATCGCCGCGCCAAGTGCCATGCCCAAAAAGATATGATGCATGGCAACGCCCATGCACGTACCGATGCCAAGTCCTGTACAAATGCCGCCTATCAGCTTAAGAACGTTTTGTTTTGTCATATCGGTTATCTGCCTTTCATAAAGCTGAGAATGATGCCCACGACGCCCGTGACCAAAAGCCCTGCGCTCAGCCCGCACAGAACGCCGGACACAAAGTCCTCAAAATGCGTGCCGCCAACCAGCGAGCCCGTGACCAGGCAGAGAAACCCGATCACGATCAGGATCATGCTGACGGCGTATTTGTACGTGCGCTCCATTTTTTGCATTTTGGTCAAGAGAGCCTTGACTTGCTCCTCGTCGTAGAGTCGGATGCTGTTCGGCTCCTTTTCTTCGCCGTCCAGCAGCTCGGCAAGCGTGATGTCAAGCTCGCGGCAAAGGGCCTCGATCACCGAATAATCGGGCATGCATTTGCCGTTCTCCCATTTGGAGATGGTCTTGTTGGTCACGCCCAATTTTTCCGCAAGCTGCCCCTGCGTCAGATTTTTTTCGCGCCGCTTGGCGGCAATGAATTGTCCTATTGTGTTCTGGTTCATAGTTTGCCTCCCGTATTTTTGTTCATTATACATCAGATTGGCGCAAAATCCAATCCCTTGGAGGTAGATATCGGGGGGAATGGGAGATTTTATGGGCGAAAAATGGGGGGAGAGTGAAAAAACGGTTTATTGGCAGCGCGTTTCGCAGGAGATATCCTTGGGGGTCTCATACAAGTAAAAAACCCCGCCATAGTGGCGGGGTTCAAAAGAGGTTAACCGATGAGAAGAAAAAGAATAAAGAATTAGGAAGAAAATAAAAAAAGAGAGTTTGTAGGGACAGGCGTCCTCGACTGTCCGAGAAAACAAATTTCACTCTAAAACGGACAGTCGGGGACGCCTGTCCCTACAGAAAATAATAAACTCAAAGAGAACCCGTTTACTGGTAGTAAGTAACAATTGCATGGCTGGCAGGCCAATTGAAGGCGCACTTGTGTGCAGCCGGTAGTATTAGGGCTATGCCCGAAACTGAAATACCCCCCGTTTTACGAGGGGATATTTATTGTAAGACGAAAACACCGTTATCAAAATGTGATAACGGTGTAAACGGATCTGATATGGGGTCATATGCCGTACTTGATCTTGATGCGCTGCAGCTTGTCACCGATCGGTTTGGCAAAAACGGCAAGGAAGACGACGTTGGAGGCTGCATACAAGGCGGTGTGCGGCAGGGCGGCGACAAGGGCGGCGGTGTAGCCCGTAAGGGTCAGCGAGCCCGATGCCCACAGCACGCTCCACACGTCCATGACAGCGGAAAAGGCAACGCCCGCAAGCACGCCGTACGCAAGCAAGAATATGCGGCTTTTGCCAAGGGGCTTGCAAAGCAGCCCCGCAAAAAGTCCGATCAGTCCCCAGCCAAGCATCTGAAAGGGCGTCCAAGGTCCTTGACCGAACAGAAAATTAGAAAGCAGAGCTGCAACCGAGCCCGTGTAAAAGCCTGCCTGCGGACCGAGATAGACGGCGCACAGCACCACGATGGCGGTGACCGGCTTGAAAAGCGGAATCAGCCTGCCCACCACGCAAAGCGCGACCATGACCGAGACAAGGACTGTGCGGCGTGTGCCGATTTCTTTTCGTTCAAAGCCCGCAATCAGCAAGACAAGTGACAGCACGGCAACGGCAAGCGAGATAAAGAGATGTGCTTTTGCGTCAAATGCCAGCGCGCCCAGTATCACCGCGCAGGGAATGAGCAGGGCGGGGATCAGGATGGTGAGCGTTTTGCGCAGGCGAGAGTTGGCGATATACATCATACCGTTTCCCCCCGACACAGCGCAACGACGTCACGCACCGTGACCGCGTTGTCAAAGTAGCCGCGCGTCATGCGGCGGGCGGCGGTGGTGTAAAAGTTGTTTTCGGCAAAAAATGCGCGGGGAAGGGCATCGGAAACCGCCGCGCCGCGGAAAAAGAGCACGCAGCGGTCGGCACACAGAGCGGCAAACTCCACGTCGTGCGTGACCACCAGAATGCTGACCCCTTGTGCCTTGAGCATGTGCATGATCTCTGTAAGCATCGCCTTTTTCTCTGCGTCAAGTCCCTTGGTCGGCTCGTCCATCAGCAGGATCTTGGGCTTGGTTGCAAGCACCTTGGCAAGAGCCAAGAGCTGCTGCTCACCGCCCGAAAGGTCGTAAGGGTGCGTGTCTTGCAGGTGCGAGAGGTCAAAGGGCAGCGCGTCGGGTGCGATGCCCGCGTCGGCAAGCTCCTCGCGCACTGTGTTGCAAAGGAATACCGTCTGCACGTCCTGCGGCAAAAGAGAGAGGCACTCGCGGTACAATTCCTGCCCGCGCAACTCGCGCATACGCTTGCCAAGCACGGATATTTTGCCCGCATAGGGCTTGCACAGCCCTGCGGCAACCTTCAGCATGGTGGATTTTCCCGAGCCGTTGCCACCCAGCACGCACAAGGTCTCGCCCGCGTGCAGCGTCAGCGAAAGGTTTTGCAATACGTCTTTTTCCGTGCGGTCGTAGCGAAAATGTAGGTTTTTCAGCTCAAGGACGGGGGGGCTGTCCGCTTGGGGCGCGGCTTCGGGCAGCGCGCGCGCCTTGCCCTGCGCGTATGCAGCCATCCTTTCGCGCCCCTCTCTGATCGAGAGCGGATAGGTATGATCACCCAGTGCGCATCCCACGCGCAGGGCTGTGGGCATGGAAGACAGCAGCGCGGGGTGCTGCGACAAGAGGGGAGCGAGTGCTTTGGGGGTGTCTGCCCCCAGCAATTTGCCCTCGTGCAGCAAAATCAGCTTGTCGCACATGGGCACAAGCTCTTCCAGGCGGTGCTCCGCGATCAGCACGGTCAGCGAAAAATCGCGGTTGAGTTTTTTGAGTGTGTGCAAAAATTCCGCAGCCGCAATGGGGTCAAGCTGCGAGGTCGGCTCGTCCAAGATCAGCAGATCGGGGCGCATGACCATGACGGAGGCAAGGTTTAAGAGCTGCTTCTGACCGCCCGAGAGCGTGCTGACCGGCAGGTCGAACCAAGGCTCAATGCCAAAGTAGCTTGCCATTTCGGCTGTGCGGCGTGCGATCTCGTTTTGCGGCAGCCCAAGGCTTTCCAGCCCGAACGCAAGCTCGTGCCATACCTTGTCGCAAACGATCTGCTGGTCGGGCATCTGGCACACAAAGCCGATGCGCGCGGCAGATTCGCGTGCGGGCAGAGCACAGAGCGGCGTATCTTTGTAAAGAATTTCGCCCGTGCGTGTGCCGTGCGGAGCAAGAGCGGGCTTGCAAAGGCGCAAAAGCGTGGATTTTCCGCTGCCCGTACCGCCCGCAAGCACGCAGAATTCGCCCTCGTTGACGGAAAAGTCAATGCCATCGAGCACACGGCGCGCGGTATTCGGGTATGCAAAGGTCAGATCTTTGAGCGTAAGTATTTCCATTTTACCGCGTCCTCCGTTTCAATCAGAATAGGCAGCGCAACCAATGCGCCGTAAGATATGTAACCCAGCCATGAAAGCGCACCCATATGGGTCGCTGCCACGGTGGGATAGAATGCAAAATCAAGTGCACCCAGCGCCATGGGCAGGATGGTGCCTGCGGCAAGCGCAAGGGTCAGGGAAAGGTACAGCGCGTCGCGGCGCGTAAAGGTGAATATTGCAAAGTGCGTGCGTTTGCCCGTGCCGTATCCGCGTGCTGACATACTGCCCGCACTCACAATGCTGTTTTCAAGTGCCCAACCGAGGAGCACCCAGAAGATGCGCAACGCGCCGCGCACGCGGTCAATGACGTTGTCCTCCTTGTAAAGCCCCAGCGCGGTCTGCGTCTGCTTGATCCTGCGCCATTGCTCCGAGAGCAGCGACACGTAGCGAAGCCCCATCGAGAGAATGAGGGAAAGTCGCGGGGACAGCGAGCCGAACAGGTAAAGGAGCTTGTCGCTTTGCATAATGCTTGAAAACGACGCGAACAGGTAAAGCGTCGAGAGCACCGCCCCTGCCGAGGTCAAGCCCCACAGCATAGCTTCAAGAGAGAGGGGCTTGTTGCCAATGACCAAAAGAACGGTCGCGCCGTGGTGCGAAAACAGGGGATTGAGCAGCGCGCTCAGCACAAACAGCCCCCAGAAAAGCAGGTGTGTGCGCGTGCGTTTGACGTCACGGCGCAAAAGGCACAGCGCAAGCGCGCCCACAAGTGCCATGGTAAGCAATACGGGATGCGCGCAGAACATGGCGATTGCCGCAACCGAGAGAAAGTACACGGCTACGGATATTGGGTTGTATGCATCCAAGGCTTTCATAGCCGTCTCCTTTCGCGGAAAATGCATTCGTAGGGGAGGGGTTTCCCTCCCGCGAATTTGTGATTGCTTGTGCGGGAGGCGAGACGCCTCCCCTACGAGGGGGTGGTGATTGCTTGTGCGGGAGGCGAGACGCCTCCCCTACGAGGGGGTGATTTATTGTCCCACGGTCAGGGTGTACTCCCAGACGATCTCGTCGCCGTCCGAGAGGGTATAGGCGGCACAGCCCTCGGAGGGGATGGTGCCGTTTACCTTGTAATTCCATCCCGAAAGGTCACCGTGCTCCATTTCGTACAGGTGTCCGATGCCGCGCACGTACATAGCCTCGCCCACGCCCGTAGCGTCAAGGTGCAGGGAATGCTTGCGGGCAGCCTCGACCAAAATGTCATAAACCGTCTCGCCTGCCTCGATCTCAAAGGTTTCGGTGGCGAGCATGATGCCGTCGCTTGGCAGGTGATCGATTTTGTCTAAGTCGGGCACGGCGTCGCAGCGCACACTCAGCGTGACGGTGCCTATGGGATTTTGCTTGGTGACGGCTTCGCCGCTGTAGTAGTCCTCGGGCGTGCGGATATCGATGAGTGTGATCGCCGCGATCAGCACGGCAACCGTCACACCGAGCGCGATAAAGTTTTTGTAGTGTCTTTTTTTGCAGATGATGAGCACGGTGCAGACGATCGCGCCCAGCAAAATGACCGCCGCGCAGGCAAAGGGCTTGTAGGAAAGATCGTCTTTGGGTGCGCTTGCAGGCGGTGCGGGCTGCGTTTGGGATTCTGCCTCGGTGGGCGGTGCGGTCTGCACCTCGTCGGGGCGTGCGTGATCGAGCGTGTAAAGCGGTGCCGGTCCTTGCGCAAAGCGCAGATAGGCGGTCGCGGCACAGAGCACCTGCGCGGTGGCTGCCGCGCTGTAAGAGCCGCCCTCTACGTGGGCGTAGCTGCCGTCTGTAAGGGCAAAGCGAGCTATGGCGTCAAGCGGCGTGCTGCCGTTTTTGATAAAGCGCGCGTCGGTGCAGGGATCAATGCCAAGCGCGCACAGGGCAATGACCACCTGCGCCGCACTTTCGGGGTTCTCCACACCGTAGCTGACAAAGCCGCCGCGCTCGGTCTGCCTGTCCGAAAGCAGGGCAAGCGCGCGGTCGATCGCAGCGGTTACGTCCTCGCGCACGCCATAATAGGGCGCAAGGGCTTGCAGGGTCATGGCGGTCACGTCCGCGTCCGAGACGGAGCCGTTGACCGACCAGCCGCCGTCGTCCTTTTGCAGCGCAAGCATCTCGCCTATGATCTCGGCTTCGGAGAGCGGTGTAGCGTAGCCGTTGTTGACCATGTGCAGCCCGTAAGCGTAGCTCATAATGCCGAGCTTGCCCACGGTGCTCGCAAGCGTTTGCGAAATGTAGGCGTCTGTCGAGCCAATGGCGGCAAGGATCAGCGCGTATTTTTGCTTGGTGGTGGCAGAGGGGATAGTGTTTTTGTCAAGATAAGAGAGCAGAGATAGCTCGTAGGCGGTAAAATCATAGTCGCCGCTTTGCGCAAGGCACAGGATATACCACTCCGCGCCCACGCCCGCTTGGGAAGAAAGCGCAGAGTCGATCCATGCCTGCGTGTCCGCGCCGTCTTGTGCAAAGGCGTAAATACCGTCGGCAATCTCTTGCGCTTGCGCAGCAGCATCCGCGCCGCTTTCGGCATTCGCCGTCAGCGTGCCGAAGCAGAGAAGCAGGCACAAAAGACAGCAAAAAAGTGCCAAAAGCTTACGTTTCATATATGTTTAGTTCTCCCTTTTCTTGATGCAGAGGTATGCAAGGGGCAGAAGCGCGAGCAGGCTTGCACCCACGATTGCGCCGCAGCCCTTTTCCTCTTCGGGAGCTTCTGCCTCAGCCTTCACCACGTTGATGCTGCACACGGGAGGCACCAGCGTTTGCGTCTCGCTCTTTGCGCTGATCACGGTGGTGCCGGTCTCGTTGCGTCTGAAGGTAGCCTTTCCGTTTTCGTCGGTCACGATGCCTGTGGGGGCGCCGTCAACCGTGATGGTCGCGCCCTTGACGGGATAGGTAATGGGATTCCAGTTCTCGTCATAGCCTACTGCCATGAGCGTCAGCGCGATCTCCTGACCTACCTCGACAGTTTTGGTGGATACGTCAAAATAGGTGTACACGTCACTCCAGTCGCTGCTTGCGTAAACGAAAGCGGTGATCTGGTCGCCGTGCTTGATGGGGTCTGCAAGGCTCATGCAGGAAGCGTTATTGAGATAGTAGCCGTAAGCGCCCGATTCGTCGCCCCAGAGCTTGCTCATGCTAAGTCCGTAGTCGCTTGTGTAGTAGCCGTAGCCTGTTTCCGCACCGCCCTCGTAAACCTGTTCGTGTGCGCAGTACAGCGCGTCGTTGATGGTAAATACGCCGTCACCATCGATATCTTCGACGGGAACGGAGACCTGCGTGGCGACCAATTCGCCCTTGACTGCAATGGTGACCGTGACAATTGTGTGATTTTTCTGCGCCGATGCGCCAATGGCGAACAGAGACAGCAGCAGACAAAGTGTGAGAATGAGTGTGATGGTGTGTTTCATGGGGTGTTCTCCTTTTGATTTTGAATTTTGACGTCGGCTGTGGGAACTCCGTCGTGCTCGGCTGCCTTTTTCGCAAGCTTGGCTGCGGTGCGGTTTCTTTTGGCTTGAATGTGCTTTTGCTTGTTTTTCTCGGCTCGGTCGTCGTCACGCGCGGCTTTTACGCCCGCCGCCTCCAAAGCGCGCGGCCAAGGGCCAAGGTGCGCCTTGATGGCAACCACCTCGCGCTCGGAAAAATCCGATTTTTTGGGGTAGCGTTCGCCACCCAACTCCCGATGCTTTTGCGCCAAAAGGGAAATGCAATCTTCTCTTGTGAGTTTATCGCTCATGTTGTCCTCCGATCAATATGTTGTTGATTCCGCAAAAGTCTGCTTTGGTGAAGGAGCGTCCGCGTGGGAACCTCATCCGGCACTTCGTGCCACCTTCCCCAGCGGGGAAGGCTCAAAATGGCTGCCCCTTGAACAGATGCCCGAGCAAGACGGATGCGCGATGCAAAGCCTTCCCCGCTGGGGAAGGTGGCACGAAGTGCCGGATGAGGTTCATCCTACAGACGCTCAAAACCGTCTTGTACTATGCTGTACCAAACAAAAAACGCTTTCTTACCGTTTCGGGTAAAAAAGCGTAGCGATTCTCACTTGGCACAAGATACACTTCGGGCATACCGCCCCCTTGGCACAAGCTGAAAAACGGCTACACCTTTCATGTCCAAAAATGTTCTGCCTCGCGTTTGCCGCGCAAGGACAAGACTAAGTCTTCCTGCGCCGCATTGCCCGGTGGGTATTCCGACTGTAACGGTAATGACGGTTGCGACGGATTTTCACCGAACTTCCCCCTGATCCGTAGAACCGAGCTGCGAAAAATATTACGTTACGTTCATTGTAGCACGGTGCGGTGAAATTGTCAAGAGCGCGCGTGCTTTTTTGCATTTATCTCTTGCAAAACGCGCGCGTTTCCTGTATAATAAAAGAAAAAACCTAATGGAGGTTACTATGGTTTACAAGAATTTTAACGGCGTGGCACTCAGCGCGCTTGGTATGGGTTGCATGCGTCTGCCGCAGAAGTCTGAGATTGGCGCGGATATCGACGAGGTCGCACTTGCCGAGATGGTCGAGCTTGCCATGAGCCGTGGCGTAAACTACTTTGACACCGCATGGGTATATCATCAGGGGAAGAGCGAGGAATTCATGGGCAGAGCACTTGCCAAGTATCCTCGTGAAAGCTTTTATATTGCCACCAAGTTCCCGGGATTCTCTCCCGACTTCTGGGGCAACGCGCCCACCATCTTTGCCAAGCAGCTGGAGAGATTGGGCATGGACTACGTTGACTACTATCTGGTGCACAGCGTCACCGAATCCAACATCGAGCAGTATCTTGACACCGAAAAGTACGGTGACGTGGAATATCTGATCTCGGAAAAGAAGGCGGGCAGAATCAAGCACCTTGGCTTTTCCACCCACGGCACGCTGGCGACCATGAAGAGATTCCTTGACAAGTATGCGTCCGAAATGGAGTTCTGCCAGATCCAGCTCAACTATCTGGATTACAAGCTGCAGAACGCCAAGGAAAAGATCGAGCTGATCCGCTCTTACGGTCTTGGCGTATGGGTCATGGAGCCCGTGCGCGGCGGCAGACTTGCAAATCTTGAGCCCGAGTACGTAGCAAAGCTGGAAGCCCTGCGCCCCGGTGTCAGCGCACCCGAGTGGGCGTTCAGATTCCTGCAGTCTATCCCCGAGGTGGTCATGACGCTGTCGGGCATGTCCAACATGGAGCAATTAGAGCAGAATATCACCACCTTTGAGAGCGAAAAGGTGCTGACCGAGCAGGAGTGGAACACCCTCTTGGAGATCGCGGACGATATGATCGCAAAGAAGACCTTGCCCTGCACAAATTGCCGTTACTGCACGCCTTATTGCGCACAGGAGTTAAATATTCCACAAATGATTAAGTTTTATAACGCGCAAATGTACCCCGAGCACGCAGGAGAGGTCAAAGCGCAGGTTCGCGCGCTGCCCGATGAGCAAAAGCCCACCGCGTGCATTGCCTGCCGCGCTTGCGAGGACGTTTGCCCGCAGAATATCAAGATTTCCGAGATGATGGCGGAGCTGGCAAAGCGCACTTGCTGACGCAAGCGCGCTTTGCAGTGATATTTTTGCCTTTGGCAAAAGTGATATTTTCGCTGCGCGAAAGTGATATTCGCGCTTCGCGCGAGTGATATGTTCCGCTTGCGCGGAACGTTGATGGCAAAGCGCACTTGTTAAGCGCGCTTTGCAGTGAAATATTTCGCCGTTGGCGAAATGTGAAATTCACGCTGCGCGTGAGTGAAATTTTCGCTTCGCGAAAGTGAAATGTTCCGCTTGCGCGGAACGTTG
>JAZOVZ010000074.1:0-30655 GCA_045658965.1 Eubacteriales bacterium | reverse complement strand
CCCCTCGTAGATCCTCAAAACGCGTACCGCGTTTTGACTTTCAAAAATCAGCAATTTGTTGCAGATTTTTGAAAGTTCGACGCGAAAACACCCACACGGGGTGTTTTCTTGCTCAGGATGACACGAGGGAGATTTAGCTTTTACCGTTAATTTGTCAGCCCCATCGGGCTGCCTTTTTCTTATGAAAGTGATATTGTGCTTCGCGCAGTTTTAGTCCTCATCCTCATCCGGCTCGACATCCTTGCCGGTTTTGACCTTGTAGATCAGCTTCACGATCAGCTTGATCATGGTAAACGCGGCAGAGCCAATCACCCAGGTCAGCCAGGAGATGTGCCAATCGCCCGAGAGAAAGCTCCAGAGGAAATAGGTAGCGGTCACGATCAGCCAATAGACCTCGGAAAACATGCCCCATGCCGTCAGGGTCTTTTTCTTTGCCTGCTCTCGCTTGGCGCGCAGTCTGCGGTCACCCTTGAGCAGATTCTCGTAAGCATCGTAGCGAATACCGCCCAGCACAAAGCAGAACACGCCCGCACCGCAAATGGCAAGCAGCACGCCGGTCATGATGACGGAAAGCAGCTCTTGGTTCAGCGCGCTTGCAACGATCAGGGGAGCGGCACAGAAGATGCACAGCACCACGCCCGTCACCACCAATGTTGCGTGCTTGGGGGAGAATGCAGCCACCTTTTCGCGCACCATACCGTCCACGCCGTAGGAAAGCTCAAATGCTTTGCTTTCGTCAATGAATTCCCACTTTTTGCCTGCAAACGCGGTCGAGATAAAGATGCCGACCGCCACGGCAATCATGGCAAGCAGCGTGCAAACGCCCACCGCGGAGGCAACCGTCTCGTTTATCATGCCATAGTCCGAAAAGCCGCCCAGCAGGATCAGGCAGATGGGGGAAAGGATGCAGAGCAGCACGCCCAGCGCGACTTTGACGGATGCGGTCTTTTTATATGCAAGGTATGCGTTTGCCTCTTCCATGCTGACCGCACGCAAGGGGGAATCCTCGGCGGTAGAGCCCGTATATTCCTCTGTTTCCATTTCGTCTTTCAAGAGAAAATCGGTCGTGACGCCAAAGATCTCGCTCATGCGCAAGATCTTATCAAGGTCGGGCACGGACTGTGCGCTCTCCCATTTGGAAATCGCTTGGCGCGAGACGCCCACCTTTTCGGCAAGCTCCTCTTGCGACCAACCGTTCTTTTTCCTGAGTGTAATGATCTTATCTGCTAATATCATCATGTGCCTCCCATGTGTGGTTTGTGCCCTTATTGTAGCATTTTTGGCGGTTGCCGTCAAGCATTTTGACCTTGCAATTTGTCAACTGCGGGTTGCAAGTGGCAAAAAGGGAGCTTTTTTGCAAAAACTCCCCTGTAAATGTGCTTATCTCAGCTGTACAAAGCCCAGCTTCTTTTCCACCTTGGAAACGGTGCGGCGGGCGATGTAGGACGCTTCCTCCGCGCTTTTTTCGATTTTTTTGATAGAATTTCATGAAAAGTAATCATGCTGTAATCATTCCATAAGACTCTTAACAAAAGAAACAAGGGAAACTGTTGACAAACATAATAAATGGTGATAAAATTATGTATAATCTTATCCTAAAGCACAAGGAGAAAAACTCATGCACGTTTATGCTAAGAACATCTTACTTGCGGTTCTTGTTACAAGTATGCTAATTATAACCATTGGAACTGTTAATAGTTATGCGTTTTTTAACTTCCCGACCCAAACCGAATTGTCACTCGAATCACAACGAAACACTTATACAATTGCTGGCACTACAGAAACTGCATACTTTAACAACAAAGCGTCGGGTGAATACATTAAAAATGAAAATTCCATAGCTTCCACCTCTAATGGACTACTTTCAGTATTGGGAACAAGCATTAAGTGGATTATATCATATAACATTGGTGAAGATTATGACTATTATACAATTCGTTCCGCCAGTGAACCGTCCCTTTATCTTACAGCATCTCGTGCCAAGAGTTCTGGCAGGCTTTTTCTTAAAACGATCGATGAAGTCGAGTATGAAACAATGTATCAATGGGATATTAGAACGGTTAGCGGAGGGGGGGTGATTATCCAAAGTTATAGAAATGATAAATGTTTGACCTTTACCGGGCACACCTTGGTATCACGTGATTTACCCGCAAATTCCGAAGACTCATACTCCTCTTTTGTGTGGCGGCAGTTGGATGTTACCTATTACGGAGACACTTCTTCATATGAAAAAAGGGAACTAACAAGCGGTTACACGATTAACACCTGCTATTTGTTTCACGGAGAAATAGCAGCCCCTAAACTAAGGGATGCAAATGTTGGCGCTTTAATGATAGATCCTTTTGATTTTTCATATAGTGGATATGATACATCTAAGTTTAGTTATAATGAAGTAAAGGGCGAATTTACTGCCTTAACTACGTCGTTTTATTCTACTACAGTGACCGCCACGCATAAGCCTACTGGTAGAACTGCAACATTTACCTTAGTTGCAAATCCGCGAGCGGTTACTGTGGGAATACCGGATATTGGACATGATCATGAATCAGCGTTGACAAACATTTCTCCTGACATTATAGATTGTGGGTATTCAAGCATTATATCTTGTTTTGATGAATGTGAGTCGGGGCATATAGAAAACTACTTGGATAATAATAGCAATAATCTATTTGTTTCCAGGAGTCATGGTGGAGCGCATGTCAATGCTTCTGGAATTTCTATAGACTCATATCTTTTATTAACCGAATCATCATCCGATAACAAGGAATATTTTTGGGCTTCTGACATAAATTTTGATATGTCCAATATGAAATTGGTTATGTTTATTGCTTGCGAAACAGCTAAGAGTTTACAATTAACAGGAGCAAGAAATTTACCCAATGCTGCAGTATATAACGGTGCTAAAACAGCCCTTGGTTTTACGGCCGAAATTGATTGTAGCAAAGCTAATGAATGGACTATAGATCTGATAGACCTGTTGGAGCAAGGATATACTATACAAGATGCGTGTAGGGAATTGGACAATAATAAAAAATATACAGGAACGACAATGACCACGTGGAAAATATACGGGGACACTACAACTAAATTGAATTGAAGAGGGAACACATCATGAAACGCTTAATATTATTACTATCCGTTAGTATTCTTATATCCTATATGCTTATGGGTTGCTCGATGCAATCCGCAATGATGCAATATGAAGTTCTTCAAGTCGGTGGTTACGATGGGGAAGATGGGGGCACGCACGCTTCGGAATTTCAGTTATGGGATAGCAGCTTACAGTCGTACCACCAAGACAGCTCCGCTCCCAAAACAGCCACTGTTACGTTTGACGGTAAAACGTATTCGGGTGAGTATAGTAGAAGTGTTGTCGTAGCACCGACGCTTTATAAAGCTCACGTATACAAAGGAGATGGAGTCAAATTTGAAATTAATGCCTCCACTGGTGATTTAACTGATATTTTATTTTATAATACCGAAACCCTTGTACACCAATACGATGAAACAGCCTGCAAACAAATTGCTGATAATATAGCGGCTGAATATATTGACATTAACGACTTTTCCGTTGAGACGGTTATCCGTGATGACTCTATTCTGTTTGATTATTATAGAACAGTAAATGGATATAAAACCACAGATGAGTTGTTTATTACGATTAACTGTGAAGGTAATGTTTCTTATTTTGGTTATTTTACATTAAACGACTTTGAGAACTGTGAACTGACGGCGTTCTTGCCCCAACAAGCAGAGCAACTCGTTTATGATAAGCTTGATTCGATCTATCCTGCGAGTTCCAACAGAACCAGCTCGGAAATCCAATCTGTAGTATTAGTAAAAATGGAAGATGGAAGCGTTGCTTTTTATTATACTGTCAATAACGAATTCAAAAACGGGAATATGCAATATGGAAGTGTTGTTAATTTGCTTGTGAAGCAAAAGTGACAATTATATATCCATTACTAAGATTTGGTATCTGTTGCATCACGCACCCGATGGAATAATTATTATGATTAAAAAGAGCCCGTGTCAGTGTGATACAGGCTCTTTTCTTGATACAATTATCTCAACTGCACGAATCCTAACTTCTTTTCCACCTTGGAAACGGTGCGGCGCGCAATGTAGGATGCCTCTTCCGCACCCTTCTTCATCTGCGCTTCCAGTGCGCCCTTGTCTGCCATGAGCTGCGCAAACTTCTGCTGCACGGGTGCGAGTGCGTCTGCGCATACCTCGCCTACAGCCAGCTTGAAGTCGCCGTATCCCTTGCCTGCAAACTCTGCTTCGATCTCCTCCATGGTCTTGCCGGTAAAGCAAGCGTAGATGGACATCAGGTTATTGATGCCATCCTTGCCGGGAGCAAAGCGCACCTCGGTCTCGGAGTCGGTCACGGCTCTCTTGAACTTGCGGATGATGGTATCCTTGTCGTCCAGAATGTAGACCACTGCGTTGGGGTTTTCGTCCGACTTGCTCATCTTCTTGGTGGGCTCGGCAAGCGACATGATCTTCATGCCCGACTTGGAAATGACGGGCTCGGGAATGGTAAAGGTATCGGGGAATACCGAGTTGAAGCGGGTGGCAATGTCGCGGCACAGCTCTACGTGCTGCTTCTGGTCAATGCCTACGGGCACAACGTCGGTCTGGTAAAGCAGGATGTCCGCAGCCATCAGCACGGGGTAGGTGAAAAGACCTGCGTTGATGTTGTCGGCATGCTTGGTGCTCTTGTCCTTGTACTGGGTCATGCGGGAAAGCTCACCGTACATGGTAAAGCAGTTGAGCAGCCAAGCAAGCTCGGTGTGCTCGTGCACGTGCGACTGCACGTACAGCGTGTTCTTTTCGGGGTCAAGACCGCAAGCCATGTAAAGCGCCAGCGTTTCGTAGGTGCGGCGGCGCAGATCTGCGGGTACCTGACGCACGGTGATGGCGTGCTGGTCAACCACGCAGTAAAGGCATTTATATTCATCGGAATATGCGGAGAAATTACGCAGCGCGCCCAGGTAGTTGCCAATGGTCAAGTTACCGCTGGGCTGTACGCCGGAAAAGGAAACCTTTTGATTCTGAAACATGATGTATATCCTTTCGGTAGTGAAATTTTTACTTTTGCGACCCTGCCCAAGATCCTTCGCGTCGCATTCCGGTCTGTCATTCTCGAGCGCAGCGAAGAATCTTGACCGGAATGCTTGCTCGAGGATGACAGGGCAGGGTGATATTACTCAAGAAACTCTCTTGCCACCGCGCCAAGTCGTGCGCAGCCCTCAACGATCTGTGCGTCCGAGGGGGTGGAGAAATTGAGGCGGAAGCCCTGCGAGGGGGCGTCCTGATCGCAGTTGAAGGTCGCACCGGGCACGACCAGCAGCTTCTTTGCCTTGCAAGCGCGCACAAATTCCATGCCGTCCACGCCATCGGGCAGCGTGCACCAGATGAAAAGTCCGCCCTCGGGCTTGGTGTAGGTAATGCTGTCGGGCAGCTCCTTTGCAAGGCAGTCGAGCATCAGCGAGCACTTGCGGCGGTAGATGTCCTTGATCTTGGCGATATGCGCGTACAGATCGCATTCGGTAATGTATCTGTGGCAAAGCATCTGGAAAAACAGGTTGGTGTGCACGTCCTCGGTCTGCTTGACGATGACCATTTTGGACGCGATCTGCTCGGGAGCGATCACAAAGCCGACGCGCATGCCTGCCGAGAGCACCTTGGAGAGCGTGGAGCAGTAGACTACGATGCCGTCCTCGTCCATGCTCTTGAGCGTGGGCAGCTCCTCGCCCGCAAAGCGGGTCTCGCCGTAGGGGTTATCCTCGAGGATGATCAGCCCGTACTTCTTTGCCAGCGCATACACAGCCTTGCGCGTCTCGACCGACCAGGAAATGCCCATGGGATTTTGGAAGGTGGGAATGACGTAAAGCAGGTGCGCATCGGGATTTGCCTTGACGGTTGCTTCCAGCGCGTCCACGTCAATGCCCTGGTCATTCATGGGCACGCCCAGCGTGCGCATGCCTGCGGCACGGAAAGCGTTGAGTGCACCGATAAAGGAGGGATCCTCGCAAATGACCGCCTCGCCGGGGTTGCACAGTACGCGGCAGCAAAGCTCAATGCCCTGCGTACCGCCGCTGACGATCAGCGTGGTGTCGTTGAAATCATAGCCCTCGTCTGCGGTTTTACCGATCTGCCATCGTTCCTTTTGCCACTTGGCAATGGCTGCGCGCAGAGGGGGATAACCGTCTGTCGCGCCGTATTGCAGGGCAAGCGTGGAGTGGTGCGCAAAAATGTCCGCGGACAAGCGCGCAAGCTCCTCTACGGGGAAGGATTCGGGCGAGGGGTTGCCGGCAGCAAACGAGATGGTCTCGCTGTCCGCAGGAGCCTTGAGGATCTCACGGATGGCGCTGGGCTTCATGCCCGATATGGAATCGGAAAAACGGTATTGCATGGTGTTGCCTTTCTTGGTCAAAAAACTATTATTCTTTATTATATCACGCCATTTTATAAAATGCAATAGGAAAAAGGGATTTTTGCGCAGAAAAGGCGCACTCCGTGCGGAGTGCGCCTTGCATTTGGCAATATTACTTGCTGAAGTTGAGCTCGTTGAATACCTTGCCGTTCTCGGTGATGACAGACAGTACACAACCTGTGTAGTAGGTCTTGTCGTTCCAGTTGCAGGCAGCAACCTCAACGGTGACCTCCTGTCCTGCAAACGCCTTGAGCCAGTTGTACTGGTTTGCGCTGGAGCAGTACAGACGCAGGCTGGTGCCGTTTGCGTCGGTCAGGTAAATGTTGGTGTAGTAAGCAGCCTCCTCAACGGTTACGGTTGCCTTGAGCACGAATACGGTGGTAGAGTAGTCTACTGCAACGTCCAGATCGTAAACCTCCTTCAGGGTCTTGTCGGTGACAAAGGTGGAGGTGGAGTAATCATGGCCGCCGTAGAAGTTTGCGTCAATGGTGGAGTTGTACAGGTTGGACTGACCGAAGTAGCCCGCGCCGCCCTTGGTCTTGACGTCTCTGGTACCGGTTACGACAACCTCGTCGCCAATGGTCAGGGTTGCCATGTATTCTGCGGTGGTCTGTACAGCGATCACGCCGGTCTCGTCGATCAGGTAGAAGCCAACCTTGTTGACAAGGGAAGGACCAACGATGCCCTTGACGGTGACGACCTCACCGGTAGCGGCGTTGATAGCATCCAGAACGGTGCCGTATTCAATGGTGGGAACGGGGGAAACGGTGATGTCAACCGTGCCGGTGGCAGTCAGCTCACCGTAGGTTGCGGTAACGGTCACGGTAACGGTGGTGGTTTCCTGTGCAGCGCAGTGCATGATGACCTTGCCGTCAACGGTTTCAAAGCGGATCACGCCCTCGTTAGAGGAAGCGTAGGAAAGGGTAACGCCCTCAAAGCCCAGCAGCTCGGAGGAAACGGAGGTCAAAAGCTCCAGAGCGGGGTCTGCGGTGTAAGCGGTGCCGAACTGACCCAGCGCGTGATACTTGATAGCGTATTCGGGAGCCTTGGTGGTATCAAAGGTGTAGCCCTCGTCAATTACTTCAATGGGAACAAGGCGGAAGAAGCATGCGCCTGCGGTGGACTTGCAGTTGATGGGGGAGAGGTAAACGGTGCAGATCTTGCCGTCAAACTCGTCCAGCCACTCAAAGTCGTTACCGTTGCACTGCGAGTAGGTGTAGTTACCGGTCTCGCCATCAATGTCAAAGAAGTAGTAGTTGACAAAGCCGGTGCCGGGAACCTTCTTGACCAGCGCGTTGACCTTGTAGATGTTGGTGGTGATGTTTTCGGTTACGGGGGTGTCAAGAATATCCTTAACGGTGGATTCGGTGATCCAGGACTTGTCGTAATCGTAATTCTGGCTGTCGTCCAGCTCGATCAGGGTCGTGTTTGCGATCTGGCAGCTGCCCTGGTAGCCAAAGTTCTGTGCAAAGCCCTGCTCGGTATCCAGGATCCAGTAGTCCTTTTCGCCAACGAAGGTGACCTTGTTGCCCTCGGCAACTCTCTGTGCAAGGTCGCCGTCAAAGACGTAGATAGAGCCGGTCTCGTCAACCAGGAAGAAGCCGTTGGGCTTAAAGCCGTTTGCGTAGGTGATCTGTGCAACCACGCCGTCGATCTTGATCTTGGTGCCCTTTGCAGCCTCTCTTGCGTCGGCTACGGACATATCGGTGTAGTCGTCCAGATTGATGTCGGGCTCAACGTGGGTGAACTCGATCAGGCGAGCGTTCTTAACTTCCTTGGTGCCGTTGTAGTTCTGCAGGATGCAGTACAGGAGCACCTCGTCGCCGCGGTAGGGCTTGTCCTCGAGCTGATTGTAGTAGAGCTCGCCGTCTGCGCTGTAGGTGCCGTAAACGGAGATCTCACCGGTTGCGTCGGTAATGATCATCTGACCGTAGGTTGCGTTAACAATGGTCTTAACGGTCGCGCGGATGTAGTATCTCTCTTCGGTAATGTTGCCCTCTTCGCCGCAAAGCTCAAGTGCTTCGGCAATGGTAATGACCTTGATCTCGTCCTCTTCGGGAGCGGTGGTCTCCTCTTCGGTAGAGGTCTCGGTTTCGGGCTCGGTGGTCTCCTCGCCGGGAGCGGTGGTCACGTCCTCGGTGGTGGGAGCGTCGGTAGTGGGTTCAGTGGTAGGCTCCTCGGTCGTGGGAGTGTCGGTGGAGTCGGTGGTGTTTTCGGTGGGTGCTTGGGTGTTCTGCTCGGTGGTCTGCTCGTTCTTGTCGCCGTTGTCGCAAGCAACGAATGCGGCAATGGTCAGAAGCGCGATCAGGCAGAGCGCAAGGATCTTGGAAAACTTCATGCGGTTGCATCTCCTTATTTTTGTTTTTTATAATTTTACAACAGCCTACATTATATGATAAAAAACGTCAAAGGTCAACAGGGAAAGAGCAATTTCTCCCTATAATACAAAAAAGCAGAACGGCGTTCTGCTTTTTGTGTAACATATAGCAATTTAATTTTCGGGTGCGCGCCAGTCAAAGAGCAATTCCGGCTTTTGGAAGCCCACGTGGAAGAATTTTTCGTCCGCAGGTGCACCGATGGTTCTTTGCAGAATGATGTTGACCAGCATTGCAACGTCCAGCGGCTGATGGAAATGCACACCGGGGCGGAAGTACCAGTACAGATTTTCGGGCACACCGAGGTACTTGTACACCTCGCTTGCCGCCATGGTGGTCTGCCAGGAGCCGATGGGGTTTGCCCAAAGGTCACCCGCAGCCTCGGAAATAAACAGAATGCGGGGGGCAACCATGGCTTTGAGCGAATGTGCGTCAAAGGGCAGATCCTCGGGATGATCGGCATACTGTCCAAGCTCCGGACCCATCCAGAAGTCAAAGTTGCGCCACAGATCCGAGAGCATCTCGCTTTTCTTGAATTGAATGCCGCGGTTGGGATCGTTATTGCCCATGTATTCGCCCTCCACGTAGAGGCGGTAGCAGGAGCATGCGCCGGCGCAGGTGTCGTTGGGGTTGACGATGGCAGCGCGCGTATCCAGCACGCCCGCAAGTGCTGCGGTCTTGCCGCCGCGCGAGTGACCCGAGAATACGATCATGTCGGGATTGGTCAGCCCCAGCTTTTCCAAGAGGTCAACGCAGCGGGAATATCCCCATGCCCATGCGCCAAGAGCACCAAAGGTGTATGCGGGATAAACCTCGTGCAAAGGACCGTTGCCGCGTCCTTTGAACTGAATGTCGTTGGCAAGCTCGGTGCGGTCAAACAGCATCCATGCAATGCCCTTGTCCAGGGCGGTGTTCAAAAAGTCCTTATCAAAGGCATATTTGAATGCAAGGTCGCCGTCCACAATGACGGGGGGCAGGGGAGTGGGGGTGGGAACGCCCCAGCCCGGCAAAAACAGCTTGGCAATAAAGGTTACCTGCTTTTCCTTTGTGCCTGCCGTGATGCGGTAGGTGTTCATGCCGCCCTTGCCGCCGACGTAAAGCGTCTCGTATTCAAATACCTCGGGAGCGGGCGGCTGCGTGCCGTATTGCAGCTCCACCGCCTGCTTGTAGATCTCTGCGCGGCGAGATTCCCACTGATCGGGGGAGGTCATGCGCGTGCCGTCGTCAAATTGGAAGAGATCGGGCAGCGTGCCGTAGGTTTCGTATTTGGTGACCTTGAGCATTTCGGGATATACGAAATTTTCCATAGCAGCCTCCGTCTTGGATTATCTGAAGTGCTTCATAACCTCGTAAGCACCGGTAATGTCGGCAATAAAATCACCGTAGACGGGCTCCAGCGAGATCTTGTCGTCATAGCCGATCGCGCGCATAGCATCTCTGTAAACAAAACACATGTCGGCGTCCGCTGCGGTGGGTGCTTTGCGGTCTGCTGCAGGGCGCGCCAAGTGTGCGTGGAAGACGTATTGCTTGTATTTTGCAATGTTTTCAAGCGGCTCACCGCCTGCCCAGAAGTGGAAGATATCCAGCGTCAAGCCCACGTTGGGGTGGTTGACCATCGCGCAGATCTGTGCGCCCTCTTCCAAGGTGTGTAAGAAGTTGGTTTCCTTTTTTTGCAGAGGTTCAATGGCAACGCGCACGCCATACTTCTCGCCCTCCTCACCGAGGATACGCATCAAGGCTGCAAAACGCTCCTTTGCCTCGGCAAGATCCATGCCCTCGGGCACGTTGCGTGCATAACCCGAGCCCATGACAGCCACGTTCGCGCCGAATTTTGCCGCGCGCGCAAAGCCTGCTCTTGCATAGTCGCGTGCCCATGCCTCAATCTCCTCGCGGTTTTCGCCAAACATGACAAAGCCGCCGGGGAAAAAGCCGTTGCACGAGGGGATATCAAGCCCCAGCGCGTCCTTTTGCGCAAGGTATTCCGTCATTTGCTCCTCGGTGTAATTTGCAATCACCGAAAAGTTCCATTCCACGTGGTCGAACCCCTTTTCCTTTACCGCTGCCCAGTATTGGGGCGGTGCACAAACGCCGATCTTCATAGTGTACCTCCTGAAGAGAGTTTTTCGTTACCTCTATTTTAATATATTTTCGCGCGCTTGTCAATCGCTTGGAGCAGGTGAAAAAATTTTTTTGAAAAATTTGCAAAAAATGCGAACTTTTTGCGAAAAAATGCGTCTATATAGGTAGAGGGATATGCACGCGCTTGACAAAGTCAGGATGCAGTGGTATACTGAATTTATAAAAATCAACTTTGGAGGATCAAAATGGCAAAATTTACTTCGGGCGCGCGCAGCTTGACGCAGGGCGAGCGCTATATGATGCATTATAACTCCGCGCGCGGCAATATGCTGCTGGCAATCATTTTCACGGTAGTCAACAGCTTACTTGCTTGCATTGGCGGTAACATGTATTTTCTGTTTTCCATCACGTTCCCGTATTCTATGGTGTCGGAGGGCGCGTTCTGGACGGGGCTGATGGGTACGCCCGAGCAGTATGCGGAGTATGGATACACCGAGGCGGATATGATGCCTATGTGGTTTTTGGCTGTGATGATCGTGCCCGCCCTGGTTGCGCTGGGCGTATATCTGCTTTGTTGGATCTTTTCCAAAAAGCACGTGGGCTGGATGATCGCGGCAACCGTCGCGTTCGTGCTGGATACGCTGTTTTTGATCGTTTGGTACGGTGTGGACGTGACTATGCTGCTGGATTATTTGTTCCACGGCTGGGCTTTGTTCTTGTTTATCCGCGGTTGTATTGCGCATTTCAAGCTCAAGGAGTTGGAGCGTGAGAATGCGGCGGCAGAGAACGTTTTTGTGCCCGCAACGGATCAGGGGACTGTGATCTCCGCTACGCTTGCCGAGACGGCGGACGACACGGTAGTTCCTGCCGAGAACGTGACCGCACAGCAGACCGTGGCGCAGGCAGAGGACGGACAAGCGCAGCCCGATTCTCCCGTGCTGCACGCAGCGGACTTTGGCGTCAAGAGCCGCGTGCTGCTGGAGTACAAGGAGCAGGCATATGACATTTGCTACCGCAGAGTGGGCAAGGTCAACGAGCTGGTGATCAACGGCATGGTATACGATCTGCTTGAAACGGGGCTTGTTGAGCCGCCGCACGAGCTTTGCGCGTACGTAGACGGTCACGAGATCGCGGCAGGCACGGGCGCAGATTCCTACGCTTTCATTCGCTTTGACGGTGAGATCCTCAAGAGAAAGCTGAGATTGACCTAAGCCCGATTTCGCGGGTTCGCCAAAAAATTAAGGAGGTTGCATATGGGAAAAATAACAGCGGGTGCAGGCAGCACCAAAAAAGCAGAGCTTTTGCGCTACAGATACCGCCTGGCGCGTCTTGTTTTTTTGATCGCTACCGTGTTCGGGGGGCTCAACGCCGCCTTTCTACTGATTGAAAAAGTGAATTTTTATTCCCCCTTTGCCTTTATACTTCCGTACGGTCTGATGCTGGATAGCTTATTCTGGACGGGAAAGCTGTACACGCCTGCCGAGTACGAGGCGTATTTCGGCATGACCTCGGCTGATTTTCTGCATCGGGACGCCATATACTTATACGCTGTATGTGCCTTGGTAGCGGTTGCCGTCTTATTGGTGTGCTGGGCACTTTCCAAAAAGCACGCGTGGGCGTTGATCGTAGGATGCGCGCTGATGGCGCTGGATTGCGTGTTTGTGATATCCTTCCTTGGCTTGTCGTTGAACGTTGTGACCGAGCTTGTGATGCACGTGCTGATGCTGGTCGTGATGGTTGTGGGGATCGTGGCGCACTATCGTCTGAAATTCATGGAGTGGATGGGCGAGGACGTGCCGATTGAGGAATTGGCACCGGTACCCACGGCTGTCACCGCAGCGTTTGAGGCAGGAGAGGCAGCGGTCGTGCAAATGGAGCAGCCTGTGCAGGAAACAGGTGATTCTACCGCGCTGCACCCGATGGATTTTGGTGCAAAGAGCAAGATCCTGTTGGCCTGCGACGTCGGGGAATACGCCATCTGCTATCGCAGACTGGGCAGCATCAACGAGCTGGCGATCAACAATATGGTTTATGACACGGTGGATACGGGACGCCACGAGCAGCCGCACGAGCTGTGCGCACGCCTTGACGGGCACGATATCGCGGTGGGCCTTAGCAAGGATGGCAACATTTACGTGCGCTTTGACGGCGAGGTCGTCAAGAAAAAGCCGAGATAGCATAAACGAGATAAAAAATGACGCATGAGGCTGCGGAATTAGCGGTAAATAAGCAAAAGCAGAAGTTTTTCAAGACTTCTGCTTTTTATTATAAGGGATATTACGCGCAGAAACCGTTCGGATTCGCGCTCTCCCCCCTTGAATATGCCCTGCGGGATATTTTCCACCCCCCTCCCGGAGGGGGGCTTTGATAGTAGCACCGCGTCCTTCTGAACCGACACTCAACCGTCAACGGCAACTTGAGTTACCAAAATCTGTATGAAAACCGATATTTCAGCAGTCAACCTAAAGCGAATGAGCAGACCATCCATATAGCCCCCCTCCGGGAGGGGGGATGTTACGCGCTGCCTTGTGCCAAGCGCAGGGGGGAGAGCGCGAATAGAATGGGTTTGTGACGCAAATGTGGCAACAGAAACTGCGACAACACATTAACTATAAATAAAAAAGCAGGAATCTGCTCAAAATCGAACAAATTCCTGCTTTTATTCTGTTATTTTCACAGCCCCATGTGCGTCATTTTTTATATTTCCAACGGTTGCGCCTTGCGTTTTTCTTTGATCCAAAGTACCAGCTCGGTGACGGTAAGAGACAGAGCAAGCAGGGCGCAAGCACCGACCGGCGCGCCCAACGCGATCAGCAAAAGCTTTCCTGCGTAGAGTCGGATGTCGTCGGGCAGCGTTTTGTACAGGATGGAAAGATCGTAGCGCACGAACATAAATGCGGACAACTCAAACTCGTAAATGCCCGGAAGCACGAAAGCAAGCAGCGCGGCAAGCACCGATTGCCCTGCAAATGCCGTGCCGCCCAATGCAATCACGGGGATGCTCGGCGCACCGCGGCGAAGCCCCATGACGATCGGAATAGCGATCGCAGCGGCAAAGCAAAGTGCGATCACGCCCCAGATCCAAGCGTAGGAGAAAAATATTTTGAGCGTATCAAGCGGATCTGCGACCATTTCATACGCACCGTTTGCGTGTTGCACAATGGTTGACGCTTGGGTTTTTGAAACGTCCAGCACGACACGAACGGCAAGCAGCGCGGGGAGTTGCATAAGCGCAAGCGCGCAAGCAAGGATCAAGCGCGGAATCAGGGATTTGTATTTCATGCAAGCACCTTTCTCTTCTTGAAAAATTTGATCGTGATCAACAGCATGACGATTCCCAGAATGGGGAAGATCGCGCAGGCGAGCATACCCGCCTTGAGTCCCACCTGCTCGGGGGAGAGCGAGAGCTGCTCGGCAAGGTGCGTGCCAAGCGCGGATGCGCTGACCGCGTCGGTCACAATGCCCATCAGCTGCGGTGCAACCGAGGCACCAAGGTCACCGCCCGACGCCATGAGCGCGTAAGCGGCAACGCCCACGCAGGGCACGTTTTCCTCCATCATGATCAAAGCCCCGGGCCACAGCATCGAGGTAAAGATGCCGGTCAGCACGCAGGCGATCAATGCAACCGCAGGTGCACCCGAAAAGACCACGACCAAATAGCACACCGCCGCACCGATCATACCAACCGTCAGCATGCGGAAGATGTTTTTGCCGTACTTGGCGTAAGTAATACGCGTCAATCCCAGCAGAATGGCAAATGCCGCAAGGCCGAGCAAATCGCCAACCGCCTTGGGGATTTGCAGCGCGTTTTCCATGTAACCCGAGATCCAGTTGGACATGGTGTTCTCGGCGCAAGAGCCGAAAAAGATGCAAGCAACGCAAAGGGCAAGCCCGATGGTGCGGCTGCGCGAGCGGTTTGCGCGCTCCTGCTCGCTGCCCCCCTGCAGGTCGGGCATGGGGGAGAGCATGAACAATACTGCCGCAATGACGGGCAGCGCGGCAAAGAACAAGGTCAGGTACATCCATTGCGTTCTGTCAAACAGCGCGAAAAACGCGGTGCTGACCACGATGACGAAAAAGATGCCAAAGGCGTAAAGCGAGTGCAGCATGCTCATGTCGCGCTGGGGGTTATCCGAGGGAAGTGCTGCAATGGTGGGCGAGAGCATGACCTCCGAAAAGCCTGCGGCGATGGAGAAGATGACCGTGCCCGCAAGCAAGCCCGCGTAGGCATATTGCGGCAAAAGCCAGGGCACGAGCGCATAGATCACAAGTCCCAGCGAGGTGATCAGCGGCGTGACGCGTACCAGTATGGCGGTATTGAATTTTTTGGCAAACAGCGAAAAGATCAGATCCACCAGCATCTGCGTGCAGAAGTTGGTCAGCACCAGCGTGCCAAGCAGGGTGTAGGAAATGCCGTACATATCCTGCAGCGTGGCAAAGAGCAGCGGCGGCAGGACAAAGATCGAGGACATGGTAAAGTATGCCGAGTAGCAGGCAAGCTTGGTGCGTTTGTAGTTGGGACTCATGATATCACCTCATAAAATACAGATCGGATGGCGTCGGTGTTGTCCTCGGAGTATTCGATCTCCTCGGAAATGATGCGGGCGGCGTCAAGCGCGTCATGCCCCGATGCGATCAGGGATGCAAGCAGACGCTCAAGGAACAGGGCAAGCCCCAAGCAAGCGGCAAAATCTGCCTCGCTTGCGGCATCCGAGCAATGGCGGAAGACAAAGTAGGCAAGCGCGTTTGTCAATATGGGCTGCTGCCAGGGCATGACCTCGGCATCGTTCCCGTACAGCATAAAGAGCTCGGTGTGCTCCTTTTGCAAATATTCCAGCTCGCAAAGCAGCTCGCACCACGCGTTGTCGTTCTTGATGCTTGCTGATACGCCGAATGCGGCACAAATGCGGGCAAGGCGGTCTTCGTAGCCGAGCGCGGTGTCCTTTAATATGTCATACACACGCGCTCGCGGTACGGTGGCGTCAAAGGCGTCGGTGTAGGGCTCGCCGTCCGCGTCGCCGATCAGGGTCATCTCGTCAAAATTGTCCGAGAACAGAACAATGCGGCAAGCCTCTTCGCACGCAAGTCCCAAGCCAACCTCGGTGCCGTGCGGCGTTTCGTGGTAAAAGCGGGGATGCTCACGGCAGATCTCGCAAAGCGCGTCCTGCCCGTAAGCCGAAATAATGCGGCAAAGTCCGCGCTCGTCCAGATGTGGGCAACGCTCATCGGCTGCAAGGGTGAAGTGCGGGGTGTCGGTCGTGTCAATGCTTGCGCGGATGGCGTCTGCGTAGTCGCCGTCAAGCGTTTCGTACAGCGCGCGGGTGTCATCGTCCACGTCAATCTCCCAGCCAATGCAGCAGGAATGCTTGCAGCGGTCTGCAATGCAGGCAAATTCTTTATAATAAGCAGGTGCGTAAAGCTTCATTTTCGCGCTCCTTTTGGTTTTATTTGGTGTGCATTTTCAGCGGGAGCAAGCCCCAATGTCATTAAGTTAAGAAAGTGCTGCCGCAATAGGCAAGCAAATGATGCGGATACGCGTTATAAAGGCGTCCCCCGGGGGGAAGCTGCCGCGCAGCGACTGAAGGGGAATGCGAAAGTTTAGGCTTGAACGATTATACCCGAACGGATAACCGTGCCGTTTTGCCCGCAACTCCCCTTCAGTCGCCTTCGGCGCCAGCTTCCCCTCGGGGGACGCCTTCTCGGCGCGCATCCGTTCCGTTCTCTTTCCTGCTATGGGTTTTTCTTAACTTAATGACATCGGAGCAATACGAATGATTTTACTCCTCGCATGGAAACATCATGTGCTCCATAAACGCCTCGTTCCAAGCGGGGTCGGTACTCAGCTCCAGCGTTTGGGTGCGGTTGGCTTCTGCCTGCATGCGCGCAATCGCATCAGGGTCGAGCAATGCACGCACGCACCCGCCCAAAGAGGCGTTGCCAACGCTTTCGGTGCAGCTTTCAAAGCCCGCGGGCAAAAGGCCGATCCGAACGGCAGAGGAGACGTTCATGTAGTAGCCAAGCCCGCCCGCAAGATAAACGCGGTCAAGCTCGTCGGGTGCGATTCCTGCGCGCAGGCAAAGCGTTTCAAGGCTGGCGCGCATGGCGCTCTTGCAAAGCTGCAGGGCGCGAATATCGGCTTGCGTCAGCTCCAGCGGCGAGCCGTCTGCGGTCGTGGCGTATGTAAAGGCGTCGCCGTATTCCAAAGCACCGGTCTCGTCCATCAGCCCTGTAGTGTAAAGTCCCGCAACCAGATCGACAAGTCCGCTGCCGCAAATGCCGCGCGCGGGGGCGTTGCCAACCGTGGAGCAGATGGGGGTGCCGTTTTGCAGCTTGACTGCGCTGACCGCACCGTTCACACCTCCTATGCCCGTAGAAATGCCTGCACCTTCCAGGGCAGGCCCTGCGGCTGCCGATGTAGCGTACAGCTTTGCGTCACGGGATTTGCCTGTGAACAGCACGCTCTCGCCGTTGGTGCCGATATCCAAAAGCAGCGCGGGCTGCTCGGCGTCTGTCAGCTTTGTGTGCAGCATGCCTGCCGTGATATCTCCGCCCACGAATGCCGAAATGCTCGGCAGACAGGTCACGGTACGCACGGGCAGGTCAAGCTCCGCACCCGTCACGGTGCGCGCATCGGTAAATGCGGGAGTAAAGGGATATGCGCCCATCCCTGCAGGGGAGATGCCGCAAAAGATATGCAGCATGGTAGGATTGCCCGCTACGGTCATATGCGCAAGGGGCTTGTCCCCGGCAAGCTCGGCTATCAGTTCTCGCACGCGCGAGAGCAGCACGTCTTGCATTCCCGCCAGCGTTTCGGGACGCTCCATGACAGATTGGATACGGCTGATGACGTCCGCACCGTACGAGATCTGCGGATTGAGCGCAGAGGTCGTGGCAAGCACCTCGCCTTTGCCAAGGTCAACCAAGGCGGCAGCCAAGGTGGTGGTGCCAATATCCAGCGCAATGCCCAAGCCGCTTTGTGCGACCCCTTTCTGCGCACCTGCTTCAAAGGCGGTCAATCCGTCGCCCTTTTGCTCGGGCAGTACGATGATCGCACCGCCGCAGCACCAGGTACGGCAAGCAAGCACGTAGCCGTCCTTGTCGGGCACGGCAAGCTGTGTGCAAGCGGCATTTTGGTACAGATACCCCGCCGCAAGCTGCACGCGGCATTTGCCGCACGTGCCGCGTCCGCCGCAATCGGCGTGCACAAGGTAGCCTGCGCGGGCAAGGTATTCTGCTAAATTCTGTCCGACGGCGGAAGAGCCCAGTCGGATTCTCGTGGGTTTGCTCATAATTTGATCTCTTTGATTTTTTCGGCGTAGTATTGCACCAGCTCGAACTTGGTGCCGGGCATGAGTCTGTGGTGGGGGCAGGGGATAAAGCCGCCCAGTGCCGACAGGCGCGTCAAGCGTTCCAGCTCGCGGTCAACCGCTGCCTTGTCCAGACGCAAAACCGTCTTGTCCATACCGCCCACGCCAAGCATACCCTTGCCGTATTTTTGGCGGGCAGCCTCAAATTGGTCGCCCCACGTACCGATCTCGATGGGGAACATGACGTTGACGCCGTTTTCAAACCACGTAGGCAGCAGCTTATCGGTCACGCCGTCGCAGTCAAGGGAAATGATGTCGATGCCGTACTTGTGGCAAAGATCGTTTCTCTTTTTGTAGTGCTTGGCGCACAGCTCGTCAAAAATGGCAGGCGAGAGCAGCGGGCCCGAATTGAAGCAAATATCCTCCCAGTAGTGCGCAAAATCAAACTTTGCACCGGTTTTGAGGATCTCCTCGGCACACTTGTACTGCATGTCCGCGTATGCGTCCACAACGTCGGCAAACAAGTCCTCGTCCTCGTCGTAAAGCAGATAGCTCATGCCCACGACCGAAACCATGGAGCGAATGTCGCCCAGCACAGAGCCCAGGTGCAGACCGATGGGCACGTCGGGGTCGCGGTTCTCGTTGAAATGCTTGAAATATTCGTAGTTGACGCGCGCGGGATCAAACTGCATTTTGGGACGGTAAAGCGTTTCAAACGCCTCTCTGTCCTTGAGCAGGTAATCGTCCTCGGACGGAATCGAGGTCACACCGGGGCGCACGCGCTCGATCATACCCGAGGGGCTTTGCACGCGCTGCGTGCCGTCGGGGAGAGTTTCCAGCACCTTGTGCTCAAAGGTGGGGAGCAGATTGTTGTATGCGCCTGCCGTGCGGTACCAGTTAAAGTCCCAGCCGATCAAGCGGTCAAGTGCGGAGTCTGCCTCACCGCCGTCATACCAAGCATCGGCAAGCGATTGGGGGATCTTGCCCTCGGCAGCCCATTCCTGCAAAAGCTCGGGCCAGTAGCCAAAGTGCACCGCAGGCATGCGGTCTGCGGGCTTGTAGTGCAAAATATTCATAACGCGTTCGCGATTGGTCATGATCTGCTCCTTTCTGCCGTGTCAAACACAGGGCAAGGGGGAATATTGCCGTCCTCGTGCGTTACCTTGGCGGCGTATTCGTGTAACAGGGAAACGTAAGCCTTGTAGTTGTCAATCGACACGTCGGGCGGGGTCTGGTGGTCAACCGAGGAGATCACCTTGCCGCGCTGCATGGAGGGCAAAATGCGCTCAAACTCGGCGCGCATAGCCTCTGCCCCGTGCTTCATGCACATCTTGTCAAAGTGACCCAGAAATGCCATCTGCGGCTGCTTGTCAAGGTAGATGGAAACGTCCACGCCCGCCTGTCTTTCTAAGGGGAACATGCCGTCCGCACCGACCGAGGCGTACCAATCCACCGCCATGGTAATGTCACCGTCCGAGTCGATAAAGACGGGAATACCGTGCTTGTGGATGACGGGAATGACCTTGCGATAAAAGGGCGCTAAAAATTCATCAAAGCAATCCTTGGAGATCATGGGACCCGAGTTGTAGCTCATGTCCTCGGCAAAGCTCATAAAGTCAAAGTGGAAGCGGGAGAAAACGTAGTCAAACAGCTTGACCAGCCAGTCGGAATACGCCTCGCACATCTCCTTGTAAAGCTCGGGGTAGTCGTAAAAGCTGTAAAGGTGATTTTCAATGCCGAACAGCACGCGCGGATACCAGAAAAAGCCCTCCACCGTAAAAAAGTGCAAGGTGTCGCCGCGCGCGTGCGTGGCGTTGAGCCAATCAAAATGCGACTGGGGGATCACGGTACGCACGTCGGGGAACAGGGTGGGCTTGATGCGCGCCCAATCCGCCTCGTCCTCCATGCAGCCCACACCCGAGCCGGGAATGACCGTGGGGCTTGCCGGGGTAAAGTAGGAAACGCCCGTCTGCAAGCATTTATCCAGTCCAAAATAGTCTTGTATTGCGTCCACACCCACGCAATCTGCGGGCAAGCCCTCGCCGTACCAGCGTCCCAGCGTCAAATGCCACCAGGGTGCCCATTCGATCGCGGGCATGCGGTCAACGCTCTGTCCTGCAAGATAGCGCGCAAAACGTTCGGATGCCGTCAGTTTCATATCTGCTCCTTTGCTGCCGCGAAAAAGGCGTCAATGTTTTCCCATTTTGCCGCGGGCGGAATGTCACAGCCCGAGGAAAGCACGAAATTGGGGTATGTGGCGCACGCTTTGCGCAGAGAAAGCACGGCATCTTGCATGCTGTCGGGCGTGCCGTTCAAAAACTGCGCTACGGGCGAGATATTGCCGCAAACGGGTTTGTCCGCGGGCATCTTTTCCAGCATGGTAGCAAGCTCGACCGCATCACCGAAGTGGTAAGCCGCCGCGCCGTTTGCGTACAGCGAGTCGGTCATATGCGCGATATTGGGGCCGCAGTTGTGGTAAATGACGATGAAATCGTCATCCTGCACCGCGTCAATGATCGCCTTGACGTAGGGCGCGGAAAATTCCTTTTCCTGCGCGGGGGAGAGCAGCCCTGCCAAGGGCTCAGCCATGACGATGCCGTCAATGCCTGCATCCTTGTATGCACGGGCGTAAGAGATCAGGAAGGGGGTGACCTTGTCAAGCACGGCAACCACGAAATCGGGGTCTGCAATGCAAGCCATCAACGCCTCGGTCACGTCCATGAGTCTGCCCGCAAGAGAGAAGGGGCCGATAATGCCCGCGAGTACGGGGCGGTCGTGGATCTGCGCCTTTGCATCGGCTGCCGCCTTGACGTAAAGCGCGGTGCGTCCCGCGCCCGCGGCAGGGATCTCCAGGTCGTTAGCCTCGTCCTCGTCGGAAACGAGAATACCTGTCACGGTAGGCACCTCATGCTCGGAGGTGATCAGCTTGCATCCAAACGCCTCTGCTTCAAGTGAGAGGTCCATCATGCAAACGGCTGCGGCAGCAGGCATGCGCGTGGCTGCTGCCAAAATACCCTCGGTCTGTTTTGCGGCATCGTGCGTAATTTCATAAACGCTTGCACCGGTCAGCTGTACCGAGGGGAAGGATAAAAGAGGAAGCGGGCGGCGGCTCCCGGCAAGCTCAGCCGCCCATGCTTTCATGTCGTATTTCATTGTTTAAGCGCGCATTTCGCGGATGAGTCTGACCGCCTCGCGTGCAGCGGACGCTGCGTCCAGCGTGTAGCAGTCTGCACCGATCTCGGTAGCATACGCCTCGGTAACGGGCGCACCGCCTACCATAACGCGCACCTTATCGCGCAACCCTGCCTCGGTCAGCGCGTCGATGACGTCCTTCTGTCCGTGCATGGTGGTGGTCAGCAGAGCGGAGAGGCAAACCAGCTGCACGTCGTTGTTCTTGACCGCGTCCACGATAACCTGCGCATCTACGTCCACGCCAAGGTCGATGCATGCAATGCCCTGACCCTCGATCATCATCTTGACCAGGTTCTTGCCGATATCGTGCATGTCGCCCTTGACCGTGCAAATGACAGCCGTGCCGAGCGGTTCTACACCTGCGCCTGCAAGCGCGGGCTTGAGGATCTTGAGTCCTGCGTTCATAGCGCGTGCGGCAACCAGCACCTCGGGTACGAATACCTGATTTTCGCGGAACTTATCGCCAATGACGTTCATGCCGACGACAAGTGCATCGTTGAGGATGGTTTCGGGAGCAATGCCCTCGGCAAGTGCCTGCTCGACCAATGCGGCAACGTCCTTTGCCTTGCCGCGCTGCAGCTTTTCGGAAATTTCATTCAAAATCAAAGTATTCATTTTGTTCCTCCAAATTTATGCTTGTTCTTTGGGCTTTCTGAAAATAAAAATGAAGACGACGGCTGCCATGAGGGCAAGAATGCACAGCGGCGGGATGAGGTCGCGCATGCTGCTTTCCTCGGCTTCATCGGTTGTTTCTTCTTCCTTGTCTACCGGCTTTTTGGTGGTAGAGGGCTTGGGGGAAGAAGGGGGCGTGGGCGCAACGTAGGGCTTGGTGGAGAACATGTAGTGAGCGGAGGAGATCCATTCGCCCGTGGTAAAGTCGCGTCCGCGAACGAGCACGGCATTTTCGTAAACGGTGACGTAATAGCCTTGGCTGCCTGCCACCTCGTAGCCTGCGCCGTTTTTGTCATTCCACAGGTTTGCCACGCCTGCAGTATTAAAGGCTTGTGAGCCGCCCAGTATCGTAAACGAGGTGCGGTCAGCCTCCATTTGCCATTGCGTGTGACCGCTGAATACTGCCAGATTTGCGTATTCCTTGAGAACGGCTTTAAGCTCGTCGTGGTTATGTACGTTGCCGTATCCCTGGGCAGTCAAGCTGCCGGATACCGTGTTGGGGACAGGCTCGTGCATGAAGAGCAGCACGGGCTGGAATGCATCAGCACCGTCCAGCACGCCGGTCAGCCAATCAAGCTGCTCACGGGAATATACGGCGTTTCCGTTTTCATAGGAATCCGCGCCGATAAATACCAGCAGCGCAGCGCCCAACTGATAGGAATAGTAGGGCTTTTCAATCTTGGTGCCAAAGGGGTGTCCCGCATATTTCAAGAACAGCTGCAGGTTTTCCGCATGCTTTGCTGCGTCGTATTGATACGTGCCCTTGGTCAGATATCCGCGGTCGCCTGCGCCCAGATACATGGGGGGAATTCCCTCCACCTTTTCATAGAGCTGCTTGAGCGTCAGATAATAGTCCTCCTCGGCTGCGTCCACAGCGTCACCGACCACGATGATGCCGTTGGCTTTGGGGGCTGTGAGCTTGACGTCGCCCAGCATAGCGGTAAAGTTTTTCTCGGCATTTTTGCCGCTGCCGATCAGCAGATCCGAGACCACCACGTATTCCCCCAACACCTTGTTGTGCTCGGGCAGGGTGTATTCACCGATCTCGATCTTATAAGGCGTTTGGCTCTCACCAAACTGCTCGCTGTAGGTGTAAAGCAGCATGTATTTGGCTTGGGCGGGAATGGAAAACGCCTCGGAGGTATATACGCTCATGGTAGGAGAGATAATATCGCCCGACATAAAGGGGGTCATGTTTGCGATGCGCGCACCCTTGTCGTCACCCCAGTACATAGCAAACGAGCTTGCGTTGCTTTGCTCGGGCATATCAAAGGATACCGAGCCGGAGGCATATCCCATTGCTGTGTTGATAAACGTGTATTTTGCCGTGGTGGGCTGCGTGGTCTTGCCGTCTACCTGCTCGGTGGATTGCACCGTGTCGGTTGCGGTGTCGGTTGCGGATGCTTCTTGGCTCGTTTGCTCGTTTGAAGCGTTGACTGCCGTGCACAGCGCGCCAAGAAGGAGAGCCGAACACAAAAGTAACGTTAGAATTCTTTTCATGTATTTTTCCTCGTGTATCAGTATCTTTGCCAATGGTAAACGCCCTTTTCGTCCTTCTTATCAATGTCGCGGAAGACGAAGTAGATGGGCTTGGGGGAATCGGGCACGCTGCTTTCGGGTCTGCGGCGCCAAAGTCCGAGATTTAATCCAAACTCAAATTTGTTGTCCTGGTGTGCGTGGAGAATGAAGGAATCGATCTCGGGGATCTCCATGCACTTGCGGTAGGCTTTGCCGTACGCCATCGCCTGCAGCACCTCGCTGGTGGCGGTGTTGTGCGAGTTAAAGCCCTGCTCGGAGAGAATGATGCGGCGGCGCTCGCCACGGAACAATACGTCCTCGCGGTAAAGGAAGCGCGCCAGCACCTCCAGGTTCTTGAAGGTGATGCGGTGGGTGTTTTCGTCGTCGGTCGCGGTTGCGTCGTTCCAGAAATCGGGGAAGCAGAGGTTTTCGGGGTAGGGGTGATGCGCTACGTTCCAGCCGATCTGACCCTCCTCGTTGCCAAGGCGCACCAACTCCTCCAGCACGAATTTCGAGCCGTAGAAGCGACCGGGGTTAGCGTCAAAGTTTGCGCCCGTCCAGAAGTGGTCAAGCGAAATGTAGGTACGTGCAGCCGCCCAGATGGAGGTAGAGACCTGCCAGCAAAGGCGCAGGGAGATTGTGTAATCGTAGACGTATTGCTCCACGGACGCCTGGCCCATATTGCACCATTCAAAGCCCGAGTTGACCTCGTTGCCCACAATGTGACCCACAGCGCGTCCGTAGGGAGCACCGGGAAGGGTATAGCGGTCGGTCAGGAACGCGATCCACGCCATGTAGTAGCGCACGGCGCGCGCATCCTTGGTGTTAAAGGCGGAAATTCTGCCGCCCTCGCAAAAGCCGGGGTGCTTGATGATCTCCCAGAGATCGTCGGGCGTTTGCACGCCGCCCCAATTCTGCGAGTTGAGCAGGATGTAGGTGATGATCACGCCTGCGTCGGTCAGCTCGCGCACGCGCGCGTCGTTTTGCTCCACCACGCGGCGGCGGAAATAAAAGGTCTCACCGTCAAATTCATAGGGGATAGTGTCGCCCTCCACGGGAGAGGTCCACAAAAAAGAGCCGAGGTTTACGTTGAGAGCGGCGTGCTTGACGCCGAGGTTGATAGCGTCGTGCACCATGGTGACCTGCAAGCCCTTTTTGCTCTCGGTCACGGGATAGGGCTCGTTGCGCAGCGCGGTGCCCATATCCTCGGCGTATTTCGCACCGTCCACGTCCTTGCCGTCCACGCTGACAAGGTAGTAAAGGAATCTGCCGTCGCAGCCTCCCGTGTCAAGGGGCAGGGCAAAGGTGCCGTTTTGCGCCGTGGCGCCTATTTCAAAGATGGGGGTATCGGTGCAGAACGCGCTGCGATACGCGCGCACGTGCACTTCTGCGTCAAAATCGGTATCAAAACGAATAGTCTCGTTGTCGGTCACAATGCGTAAAATTTTCATGTGCAGCCTCCCGATGTTTATGGATTACTTCCATTATATCAAATAACTGTACGCTTGGCAATAGGCATATGGAAATTTACAATATTTTGTTTTATAAAAAACGCCCTGCGGCATTTTGCCGCAGGGCTTGGCTGTTAAGATTGGGTTTTATTCGGTTTGGGTTTGATCACCGGCGTTGTAGAATTGCAACGTGCCGTTTTTCTCATAATTGATCATCCTCACAAAATTATTGGTTTAGTATGCTTGATATATCCTCAACGGAGATCAATCCGTAATACGTTTTTCTTCCCGATTGATCCTGCTTATGATACTTATCTGTGATTATAATTCGCATCACTTGGTCGTAATACGCACCAAATTCCAAATCTAAATACTTGGCTTCGTTTATCGTGCCGTCGGGATATTCGTCGTACAGAAAATATGCAAGATAATACTGTTCTTCCAGCTCAATCAAGGGGAACACAGAGTAATACAGCGTGGTGCGTGCATCTGTTATTTGATATACCGTTTCATAATTCGAATCATTGAGATAAATAAAGCTGCTGTCAAAGATCTCGCAATCGGCTACGTTTATGCCGTTTTCAAATACGGGCGTATACAATTTGAAATGCTCCATGCTGTCCGACAGACCGCCCGACGGCTCAATGTCACGAACAAACAATGCTTTATTGATCTGAAATGCGCAAACCAATTGCATGCCGTTATAGCTTTCCGCAATCTGTTCCGGGCTGTCGTATCTTATCCAGGTTTTATATTCACTTGCACAACAAAAGGATCTGTTTTCGCGTTCGGGATATTCATGCGTTGGGTTATAATATGCACAAGCATAATAATACCGATCGGCATCGAGTTTTACATGCCAGGCTTGTACGTCCTCCGCTTTTGCTCTGTCGATCATATCGGCAAAAGTCAGCTCAATTTTGTCGTACATGACGTTGTAATTTTGTAAATAGTCCATCATCTCCATGATCAAATATTTACTCAATCCGCAGTCCTCAAATTCGTCCGGCAGTTGTACTCGTGTTTCCGTGGTCTGTGACTCTTCGGGTGAAGCTTGCGTTTCGGTTTCCCAAACGTCTGCGGTTTCTGGTATTATGGTCGTTTCAGGCGTCACCGTCGATTGCTCGGCAGTGCTTGGCACAAGCTCGTTTTGGCTTTGCGCTTCAAAGCCGGGCTGGGACAGATCACAAGCCGATAAGAGCAGGCAGGATGCCAACAGAAAAAGCAGGGGAACGATACTCTTTTTCGTGATCTTCATAAGGAAAGCTCCTTTCGTGCTGTGTTTTTCATTATTATACCGCATTATATGCGATTTGTCAATGTTTGGATGGCAAAGGAGCGTGACGGCATATGGAAATTTACAATTTTTTGTGAACATTTTTCAATCATATAGCAAAAGTGCACGAAAGTGTGGTACAATGAAAAAAAGAAATCAAATGAAACGCAGAAAGGCGGCACATATGGAAAAATATCTCTCCGTACTGCTTTTATTGACCGTGCTGTTGGCGGCTTTTGCAGGCTGCAATCAAACAAACGAGCCTATGCAAGAGACCACGCAAGAGCAAACGACCGTGCCCGAAACCGAAGCCCCAACCGAACGCGAAACCATTGCCGAAAGCGGCATTTTTGCGCCCACGGGTACTGCTCCCGTGTTTTCTCTGATGGGCGGTGTGTATGCCGAGGGGCAGGAGCTGACGGTTACCGCCCCTGCGGGTACGGACTACGTCGTGCGCTATACCACCGACGGCAGCATTCCGACCAAGAGATCGGACAAATTCAAGGATGCGATAGACGTGCCCGGCAAGGACGCGACCGTGGTGCGCGCCGCTTGCTTTGATGCGGATGGCAACCTCGTCGGCAGAGTCATCACGCATACCTACATCAAGGCAAATAGCGACCGCGCGGCACTTTACACCGTGTCGCTGACGCTTTCTCCCGATGATTTTGACCGGCTTTGCCGTCATTATACCGAAAAATTGGAAATGCCCACGCATATCGAGATCACCAACCCCGCAGGGGAGTTAGTCATCTCGCAGGACGGCGGCATGCGCATCTTCGGTGGCTCGTCGCGCGCGCTGCAGCAAAAGTCCTTTAAGATCATCGCGCGCAAAACGGGGCACTACGGCACCGACATGTACGAGGGCAAGGGCACCTTCCGCTATGCGTTCTTTGAAGAAAGAGTGGTCAAGGCGGGGGCTGATGCGGGCGAGGTGCTGGACAGATATGACAGCCTGATCTTGCGCAATGGCGGTAACGATTCGCTGCTGCACAACTCCTGCGACCCCCTGCATGCCTCTCTCTTGCGTGACAATGCGGTCAACAATTTTGCCGCGCACGTTACCGAGTCCTTGGAGTACGCCAACTCCGCCTTTGCCGTCGTGTACGTCAACGGCGAGTATTACGGTATTCTGGACATGAAGGAGAACATGAACGAGGATCACGTCAAGCGCGTCTTTGGCGTGTCCGACGATGACGTGGTGGTGGTCAAGAGCGAGCTTGACACCTCACGCGGCGGCAGATTTGACGGAGAATGGTTCTATTACGAAAGCGAAAACGCAGACGAGCTCAAGGCGTGGGAGGATATTTGCAAAAAGGTCGCAACCGCGCAAAAGAAGGGCAACGCGGGCTATTACGATACGCTTGCGTCCTTGGTAGACCTGCACAGCTTTGCCGAGTATTGCGCGCTCAATCTCTTTACGTCCAATCACGACTGGCCGCACAATAACGTCAAGCTGTACAGGTATACGGGTGCGCCCGTCGAGGGCAACGCCATCACCGACGGCAAGTGGCGTTTTATGACGCGCGACCAGGATCTCGGCATGAGCAGATACGATTCCGCGCACCTCAATCCCGAGCTGGATACCACCCCCGAGGTCGATAGCTTCTACCGCATGCTGGGTAATTTCGTAGACTTTAGCGATCTGTATTCCTACACGGGCGAGCAGCGCATGTACCCCGATTCGCTGGGGCTGCAGTGCATGCTGGCGTACTGCCTTGGAAACGATGCCTTCCGCGCGGATTTTGAAGAGATCTGCCGCCGCATGGCGTCCGAAGAGTCGCAGGCGATTTTGCTGGACGAGCTGCTGCAAGGCGCAAATGCCATCAAGCCCGAAATGGAGCGGCACATTGACCGCTGGGGCTTTGCCATCGGCAACGGCTATAACCTCAAGGCATGGCAGAAGGAGTATTCCGCTATCAAAAAGTACGTAAATAATCGCCCCGCATATTTTATAGAGCAATTGGAAAGAGCACTGGAAAGGACCAAATAGCGTGAAATCACACGCATCTGCCTGTTCGGTTTGATGTTCACGCTTAAATCTCACCGTGGAACAGAGCTCCACGGTGAGATTTCAAAACTATTTGAGCCGCCAATGGCGGCGAGGAGGAAAATATGACCTACGAACAGTATTTAGACAAGGTATACGGCTGTTTTCTCGGTAAGACGGTTGCGGGCACCATGGGTGCGCCCTACGAGGGCATCAAAATGCCCTTGGAGCTGGAATTCAAGCCCGAAATGATCAACACCATGCTGCCCAACGATGACCTCGATCTGCAGGTCTTGTGGCTGGACGTGGTCAAGAAGTACGGCGAGGACTTTACCTCGTACGATCTGCAAAAGTGTTTTTGCGAAAACTGCGATTACTCGCCCGGCGAGTACGCCATCATGCGCAAAAACTACGAAAAGGGTATCTATCCGCCCGAAAGCGGACGCTTTTGTAACGATTTTTACATACAGGGCATGGGTTGCCCTATCAGAAGTGAGATTTGGGCATGCCTGTATCCCGCGCAGCCCGGCAAGGCAGCGGATATGTCCGCGCGTGACGGCGTGCTTGACCACGAGGGCGAGAGCGTGTATGCCGAGCGGTTTTTCGCGGCTCTTGAGTCCTTTGCGTTTTTCGAGGACGATCTGGATTGCCTGATCCAATCCGCGCTGGGTGTCGTGCCTGCGGACGCCAAAATCCGCACGCTGATTACGGATACGCTTGCATGGTGCGGAGAGTATGAGAGCGTCAAGCAGGTGCTTGCGCGTATTCTGCACAAGTACGGCCACCCCGATTGCACCAATCTGTTCCAGAATATCGGTATTACGCTGACCGCGCTGCTCAAGGGCAATCTTGATCTGATCAAGACCTCGATGGACGCGCTCAACTGCGGCTTTGATACCGACTGCACCTGCGCAACCGCAGGCGCGGTGATCGGCGTCATCCGCGGTGCGAAATCGCTGATCGAGGAATACGACCTTGGTGACGTCAAGTTTGTGCTGGGCGTCAATTCGCCCGACCATACCGACAGCGTGTATGACTTGTCGGTCGAGATCGCGGAGCTGGGCGCGCACCTCTCGCCCGACGCGGTCGAGGGCGCACCCGAAAAGGATTTCTCGTTTGAAAAGCGCGACCCGCTGACCTTTGCAGTGACCTATCCCGAGGGGCCGTCGATCTCGTTCGGGCAGACCAAGACCGTGTTACTGACGGTTACCAACACCACCGAGCAGGAGATGATCACCTCGCTTACCGTGGACGGCTTTGGTACGCAGACGATTCACGGCATCGGGCTTTCGGCAGGTGTGACCACGCAGATCCCGCTGGAATTTTCGGTGGATGCCGACGCGCGCGAGCTGTACGAAAAGAACATCGTGCACGTGGGATATGCACTTGACGGCACGGAGTACGGCTACGATTTCGGACTTTCGGGCGCGGCGGCATGGAAGGTGACGGGCCCCATCTGGAAGACCGATCCCGAATGCACCACCGAGGCACTTTTGGCAGTTCCCAACTATTGGCATTTGTTCGGCAGCGTGCAGCATGACGGCGACAGCACAGATATCGTGCGCCGCTTCCACCTCAATTTTGCGCCCGATACCGATACGGAATATCTGACCGAGCAGGAGCTGTTCGCAGCTCCCGATCAGAACGGCAAGTACGTAGAGGAGGTCTTTGTCCAAGAGCAGGATGCCTTTACCATGGATGATCTGTTTGGCTTCAAGGGCCCTTGCACGGCGTACCTTTCCCGCGTGATGCTTTGCCCCGAGGACATGACCGTGTGCGTGCAGGTTGGCCACAGCGCACCGTTTGCGCTTTGGATCAACGGAGAAAAGATCACCGAGCGCAAGAGCTGTGATACCTGGACAGCGGAAAACGTGCACGTGCAGGGCGTTCAGCTCAGGGCGGGGGAGAACCGCATCGTGCTGCGCCTGACCCGCGTCAATGCCGACGCAAAATATAACCTCATCTTTTCCAAGGGACCCACCTGCGCCACCCATTACGTGTGCATGGGCTCGGTCAATCCGAAGATGTTTTCGTAAAAAAGGCAGCCCCATCGGGCTGCGTAAATAACGGAATCGTAAGCAAAACGAAAGCAGAAGTCATCAAGGCTTCTGCTTTCAGCTTTTTGTGATGCGAACACTCGCCCGTGTCATCCTGAGCGGAGCAACTATTTCACAGCAAGCTGTGAAATGTTGCGAAGTCGAACCCGACCAAAGGAGGGCGCGCGAAGCGCGGGATCTACGGGCGAATCATGTGCCCCTCGTAGATCCTCAAAACGCGTACCGCGTTTTGACTTTCAAAAATCAGCAATTTGTTGCAGATTTTTGAAAGTTCGACGCGAAAACACCCACACGGG
>JAZOVZ010000073.1:0-20664 GCA_045658965.1 Eubacteriales bacterium | reverse complement strand
TTCAAAAGGCGGCGCAGGTCGAGGGCGCGAAGCCCTCGTCGCGCCCGCAGGCGCGAAACCTCTTATACGGCATTTCTTTGGTTCTTTCTTTGTGCCTACTTGCTCAAAGAAAGAACGGAAACAATCCCATCAACGTAATAGAACAAGGGAGCTACCTACACCAAGGCAGCTCCCTTGTTTGTTTATGTGAGAAAACTGTTTCCGTTCTTTTTGAGCAAGGTGCTGCAAAAAGAACCAAAAACAGCAATCATAGATTTCGCGCCTGCGGGCGCGACTTGGGGCGCTGCCCCAAGACTCCGCGACCTTTTTGAAAAAAGGTCGATCAAAAACTTTTTATGAGCTTTGCGCGTCCGAACCGATCACTTCTTCTCAAACCCCTGGACAAAGCCGCCACCAATCTCTGCCGAACAGATATCGCCGCCGACCACCTTTTTGCGCCACACCAGCACGTTGGCAAGCACCTCGCCCTCGTAGCCCTCGTAATTGCTCACCTTGAAGGTGTATCTCGTCAGCGTCTTGCCCTTGTACCGCGTCAGATCCAGCCCCTGCGCGACCTGCATCTGATTATACCCCGCATAAATCTTATCAAATTCACCGGGAACTGTTACTTCCTTGACCTCGATCGCCTTGCCTTCCACCTGCCAGCCGAATTGCGCTAAGAAATTGACCACGTCCTGCTCTGTCCTGATCTTGTCGTACTTGACGCTCACGCTCTCACTGCCAACCTGCACCGCGGGCACGTCAGCGTTCCCTGCCGTGACGTAAGTAGGCACAAACGCCACCATTGCAATGATCCCAACCAGCGCAATGCACACCACGCCCAGAATGCGCACCGTGCTTGCCTTAAACGAATATACAAACATAAAATTCCCCTCCGAGCAAAAGATTTTTCAATGCATCTTATGCAGGAGAGGAATTTTTTATGTTACGTTTTCACACTTTCAGTGCACGTCTTTGATTTTTGGGCGCGTGGCTTGCCACCGAGTGCGCCATGCCCATCATGATGTAGGTCGCCAGCATGGACGATCCACCGCAGGACAAAAACGGCAAGGTAATACCAATGACAGGAAGAACCGCCAGACACATGCCGATATTAAGCAGCGTTTGGAAGAACAAGCATCCAAACACGCCCGCGCAGATCAGCATGCCGCTATCTCCCTTTGCGCTATACCCGATCATGGCAACGCGCAGCACCATCACGCCAAGCAGCAAAATGACCGCCGTACCGCCCACAAGCCCGTACTTTTCGCAAATGGTGGCAAAGATAAAGTCGGTATGTGACGCGGTCAGCACCTCGTAAAAGCCGCCCTCGCGCAATCCGATGCCGAAAAATCCACCGTTTGCAATGCAATCCTTGCTCAGCAGCGGCTGCCAACCCTTGCCCTCGGGATCCAGCTCGGGATTAAAGCCCACGATGATTCTCTTGCGGTGGTAATCCTTGAGCACGTATTTCCACGCAAGCGGAAATCCTAACACCGCTGCAAGACCGCCACCGGCGAAATACCACAAGGACATTCCCGCGCAAAGCAGCATGGTGGCAAGAAAGCCTGCATAGATGAGTGCAACGCCATAGTCACCCGACAAAAAGATCAAGCCCACGATCGCCCCCGCATGCACGGCAAGCGCGGCAAGCGTCAAAGGACGATTGACGCGATCCTTGACCGTGTCAAGGTGTTTGGCAAAGGTACAGGTCAGCGTTAATTTAACAAACTCGGAGGGCTGGATCATGATCTTGCGCGAGCCCATTTTGAACACGACAAGCCAGCTTTTGTTTGCCGTTTCCATATTCTCACCTGAAGATCCCGCTACCAGCGTTATCGCCAATATCACAACCGAAAACGCAATCATGGGTAGCCATAGCTTATCCAGCACCCAATGGTAATCAAGATTTGCCACGATCAGCATGATGATGTTACCTACCACGAACATGGCGACCTGCATGACCAGCTTGGATTTACCAAAGTTGTCCACCGCCGAGATGATGGTGACGATACTGATGACCGAAAGGAGCGTGGTGCATGCAAACAAGATCGGGTCTATGTGCCCGATCGCCTTGCGCGTATATTTGATGATATCGCGAAGCATGCTTCTCTCCCCTTTCTTAGTAAATCAGGGAATCTGAATACACAGATTCCCTGTTGAATATCATGATGTATTAGTATTCGAATTCTCTTTAGCCGCTTTCTTCTTTGGCACCGCGGGCGCAAAGAAGAAAGCTTAGCAAAGAAGAAACGCCGAGATGATTTCGTCTCTGCGGAGACGACCAAGGGCGCCGCCCTTGGAACCTGCGATCTTTTTGAAAAAAGATCGATCAAAAACTTTTATCAAGCTGTGAAGCGTCAGATTAGTACTGGCGACCCCAGACAACCATATGCTTAGCAGGCTTTCCGCAGCAAGCACATACGTCGGACAGATGATCCTCCACGAAAGGAATGCAACGGGACTTGACACCGCCGGTCTCATCCTTGAGCTGCTCCTCGCACGCGGTCTCACCGCACCACATTGCCTTGATAAAGCCGGGCTTGTTCTCGGCAATATCCAAGAACTCCTCGTGGGTAGTCGCGATATGCAGCTTGCTTTCGTAGTTTTCCTGCGCCTTTGCCAGCAGCTCGTTGTGTACGGTCTGCAGCATTGCGTTGACTTCTTCCACGATATTGTCAAGAGAAACGAACTTCTTTTCACCCGTGACGCGGGAAACCAGCACGCAGCTGTTGTTCTCGATATCGCGAGGACCGATCTCAAGTCTTACCGGTACGCCCTTCATCTCGTACTGGCTGAACTTCCAGCCGGTGCTCTGCTCGCTGTCGTCCACCTTGACGCGCAAGGTCTTTGCAAGCTCTGCCTTGATGGCGTGTGCCTTATCCAGAACGCCTTCCTTATGCTGTGCTACGGGAATAATGACAACCTGAATGGGTGCTACCTTGGGAGGCAGGATCAGACCGTTATCGTCGCCGTGTGCCATGATGATGGCACCGATCATACGGGTGGAAACGCCCCAAGAGGTCTGGTGAGGATACTTGACGGTGTTGTCGCGTGCGGTGTAGGTAATGCCGAACGATCTTGCAAAGCCGTCACCGAAGTAGTGGGTGGTACCGCCCTGCAGCGCGTAACCGTTGTGCACCATGGGCTCGATGGTATAGGTAGCCACAGCACCCGCGAACTTTTCCTTCTCGGTCTTCTGACCGATGATAGCAGGAATTGCCAGCACGTCACGGTAGAAATCGCGGTAGATGTGCAGCATTCCGATGGTCTCTTCTCTTGCCTCTTCCTCGGTCTCGTGCATGGTGTGACCCTCTTGCCAGAGGAACTCGGAGGTGCGCAGGAAGGGACGGGTGGTCTTTTCCCAACGCATGACGTTGCACCACTGGTTATACAGCTTGGGCAGGTCACGGTAGGACTGAATGATGGTGCGATAGTGCTCGCAGAACAGCGTTTCGGAGGTAGGACGGATCGCCAGACGCTCGGACAGCTTATTCTGACCGCCAACGGTAACCCAAGCGCACTCGGGAGCAAAGCCCTCAACGTGATCCTTCTCCTTCTGCAGAAGAGACTCGGGGATCAGCATGGGCATGTACACGTTTTCGTGACCCGTAGCCTTAAATCTTGCGTCCAGATCCTTTTGGATATTTTCCCAGATCGCATAGCCGTAGGGACGGATGATCATGCAGCCGTGCACGCCGGAATAATCCACCAGCTCCGCCTTCTTGACAACGTCGGTATACCATTGACCGAAGTCAACGTCCATGGATGTGATCTGCTCAACCTTTTTTTCTTTAGCCATTGTATTGTCTTCCTTGTTTTGATAAAGTATTTTGAGAAAATAGTTATTCAATTTATTATAAAGCAAAAGCGCGCGATTGTCAAGAGTGAAAGTTGAGTTTTTACACAAATTCTCTTGTGAAAAATGCACACAATCGCCCCCCCTGCATTGTTCAATTTCCGCAAAAGGTAGAAATTTTTGAAAAATCCAAAAAAACTCTTGCATATTGCGCAAAAATGCGCTAAAATATACAATGGTAAGAAAGGGATTTCCTACCAAGGTTCAGTTTCAAAAATATTTTTATAAAACGGAGGAATCCAAAATGTCTGTAAAAGTTGCTATTAATGGTTTTGGCCGTATTGGTCGTCTGGCTTTCCGTCAGATGTTCGGCGCTGAGGGCTATGAGATCGTTGCTATCAACGACCTGACCAAGCCTTCCATGCTGGCTCACCTGCTCAAGTACGACACCGCTCAGGGTCGTTACGACGGTCACACCGTTACTTCCGATGACGAGGCCGGCACCATCACCGTTGACGGTCAGACCATCAAGATCTCTGCTGAGAAGGACGCTGCTAACTGCCCTTGGGCTGCTAACAACGTTGACGTAGTTCTCGAGTGCTCCGGTTTCTACTGCTCCAGCGAGAAGTCTATGGCTCACATCAACGCAGGCGCTAAGAAGGTTGTTATCTCTGCTCCCGCAGGTAAGGACCTCAAGACCATCGTTTTCGGCGTTAACGAGGGTACTCTGACCGCTGATGACAAGATCATCTCTGCTGCATCCTGCACCACCAACTGCCTGGCTCCCATGGCTAAGGCTCTGAACGATGCATTCCCCATCCAGTCCGGTATCATGACCACCGTTCACGCTTACACCGGCGACCAGATGATTCTGGACGGCCCCCACAGAAAGGGTGACCTCCGCCGTGCAAGAGCTGGCGCTCAGAACATCGTTCCCAACTCCACCGGTGCTGCAAAGGCAATCGGTCTGGTTATCCCCGAGCTCAACGGCAAGCTGATCGGTTCCGCTCAGAGAGTTCCCACCTGCACCGGTTCTACCACCATTCTGGTTGCAGTTGTTAAGGGCGAGAACGTTACCGTTGACAGCGTAAACGCAGCTATGAAGGCTCAGGCTTCCGCTTCCTTCGGCTACAACGAGGATCAGATCGTTTCCTCCGATATCATCGGTATCTCCTACGGTTCTCTGTTCGACAGCACCCAGACCATGGTTGCTAAGATCGACGACACCACCTACCAGGTACAGGTTGTTTCCTGGTACGACAACGAGAACTCCTACACCAGCCAGATGGTTCGCACCATCAAGTACTTCGCAGAGCTGGCTTAAGTTCTACCGAAAATACAAACAAGGGATCGCTTCGGCGATCCCTTTTTGTATTTCACCCGCCGAAGGCGAACGCCTTCGCCGGATTTCATCGCGCAGCGATTTCATCCACGATAGTGGATTTCATCTGCCAAGGGCAGATTTCATTAAATAGTAGGGGCGACCATCGGTCGTCTGCATGCGTTGCCTTCGGTTGCGCAAGCCATGATACCGGGGACTGTCCCCTGTGTCGTGTCCGCAGGACATGATACTGCGGGGCTGTCCCCTGTGTCGTGGCGCGAATCTCATCGGCATTGGCTTCGATTGCGCGTATGGCAAGTTCGTAGGGGCGATTCATGAATCGCCCGCCCGCATTGGCGTTGGGAATGTAACCAAGGCTAAGGCGGGAATCAGAACCCATGTTTGCGCCTATACGTGTCCAAATCGATCGGGCATTCGGCGCAAACCTTGCCCATGGCGCATATGCGCCATGGGCGGGGTTCTGATTCGGTGACTGGGCCGAAAAGAGAGAGGAGAGGGGAGCAAAGCTGCCCTGTCCTCTCTCTTTTTGGAGCAGGCAACGGGAATCGAACCCGCAGCATCAGCTTGGGAAGCTGAGGTTTTACCACTAGACTATGCCTGCGTACCTGCCTATTATATACCCAACCGAGGGATTTGTCAATCCCATTCGGACAAATCCCTCGGTTTTTTATGTAAAAAAATTCGATCTTATTCGCCAAACACGTAGTACAAATACGCCTCCAGCACTCTCGTCTCGGCAACGTATCCTTCGCGCCCCAGATGCACCGCATCAATGATGCGCCCCTCGGCATTTCTCTGCCAATGTGTCGTGTCATTCACAGTGGCATAGCAGTTGACAAGGTACACGCCCTCGTCTTCCCTGCCCGCAAACGCCTTGGTCTGCATCTCAAAATACGCAAACTGCTGCGCGCGCTTTTGCGCGATGTTCGTGCCCTTGCCCGCCAGCTCATAGCCGCCCTCGGGAGAGAGATACTCGGTCATAACGAACACCTTGGTCTTGCCGTCGGTCGCATCCTTGATCGACTTGATCATGGCATCCACGTTGTAGACCGAGTCCTGCGAAAAGGCATCGTTCGCGCCAAGGCAGATGACCGCGAAATCGGGTGCGTCATAGCCGTTCTGTGCAAGATAATAACCAAAATCAAAGTAGTGCGTACCGCCCGCATAGGTCTGCGGATTGCCCGCATGATAAAACGCATTGGGCACGTCAAAAGCAGTCTTGCTCGTCAGATAATTGGCTGTACTCCACGCGCCGCGCCCTTCATGCGCCACGCCCGCACTGCTCTGTCTTGTGCCGAGCAGCGTCAATGCGTCGCCAAAGGTCGTCTGCAGGGTGTTGACAATAGTGCCGTCACCAATGCGGCTGTCACCGATGACAACGCCCGTCAGCGTCATTTCCTGCTTATCCACCGCCAGAATTTGTGCGGTCTTTTGGTAAAGCACGCGGTACGCGCCGTCTGCCGTCTGCCCGACCGTTACGGTCAGCGTATACGTGCCACTTACGTTGGGGGTAACGCCGAATCCGTCGTCGGTCATAACGCAGGAGCAGCTGCCCTCCAAGCGGTAGGAGACCTGCATATCCGAACTGAGTCCGTTGACAAGTTGACGGTCATAAAACCACGTCTGCTCACCCACGATCAAAGTATAGCTGTCCGCCACGTTTGCATTGACGCCCTGCGTGAGCTCCTGCAGCTGCAGATACTTAGACGAAGCGTAGCAAACCGCACCGTCCACGATCACCTTACTCCAGCCGCCCTCGGGATCAATACCCACGCGCGCGATCTTCTCGCCTGCTGCAAGCGTCTTGACCACGTTGCTCCAGTCCGATTTGACCTCGGGACTTGAGCGCACGTTGAGGTTACCCGTCGTGCGTACCCATTCGTCCACGATCAGATATCCGTCCTCGTCCTCGCCAAGCACCTGTGAGCCCTCGGGGGTCACAACTGTGCCCACGTAGCCCGCATCGATATGCGTGCCGTCCGCGCGGACAAGAATCAAGTGATATTTCGCATCCACAAACGCGCTGACGATACCGTCCTTACCGACAGTACCCGAAAACTGCGCGATCCACTCCTGCTCCGTGCCCTCGTAGCCATACTCAACTGCGATCTCGTAAGCACTTTTGCCGGGTGCGCCGTCCTCTCCGTCTTTGCCGTCTTTGCCATCTTTGCCGTCAGTACCGTCGATGCCATCCTTACCCGGTGCACCGTCTTGACCGTCCTCGCCCTGCGCGCCGTGTGCGCCGTTGGTGCCGTTTTTACCCGGCTCACCGGGCTCTCCCTGCGCGCCCTTCAAGCTGTCCAGCCACGCCTGCTCGTCACCCACAAAGCCGTGCTCCACAGCGATCTCATAGGCACTTTTGCCATCCTTGCCGTCCTTGGCTTGATCGCAAGCTGCAAAGCAAGCCAGCGTAAGCAAGGCAAGCAACGCAGCACATAAAATTCGTATCAAAGCTGTATTTCTCATTGCGCGTTGACCGTTTCCACAAAGCGTGCAAATGCCTCTCTGCCCTCGGGCGTACACTTGTAAACGCCTGCATCCTCCAGCACCTTCTCAAACACGCGGCCGATCTCTTGGCGCAAAATCTCTGCGGTGTTTTCCTCCGTAAAGGTATACTGCTCCTTGAGCTTCTCTGCCCACGCTGCGTGCTTTTCGATCTCGGGCAGGGTTGCGGGATCAACGCCCTTAAGCAGCGCATCGCGCAGCAACTCCATTTCGGTGGAAAGTCTTGCAGGCAGTACCGCCAAGCCCATGACCTCGATCAAGCCGATGTTCTCTTTCTTGATATGGTGCTTATCCGCATGGGGGTGATACAGACCCAAGGGGCACTCCTCGGTAGTCAGATTGTTGCGCAGCACCAGATCCAGCTCGTAACGCTTGCCGTCCTGCGCCATACGCGCGATGGGCGTGATGGTGTTGTGCGGCTTGCCCTCGGTTTCGGCAAAGATCATCGCATCCGCGTCGGTATATCCGCGCCAAGCAATCAGAAGCTTGTCCGCAAGCTCGACCAAGCGTGCCTTTTCCGCACTGCGCAAACGAATGGTTGTCAGCGGCCAATGCACCAGCTCTGCCTGCACGTCCTCAAAGCCCTTGAAGCAAAGGTCGCTCTCCTTGCCCATACGCGCCATGGCAAAGGTGTAATGACCGCCCTGCATGTGGTCGTGCGAGAGGATCGAGCCGCCCACGATGGGCAGATCGGCATTGGAGCCGATGAAATAGTGCGGGAAGATCTCCACAAAGTCCAAGAGCTTTGCAAACATAGCGCGGTCGATCTTCATGGGCGTGTGTGCCGCCGAGAGCGCAATGCAATGCTCGTTGTAATATACGTAAGGTGAATACTGTAAGTACCACTGCTGCCCTGCCATAGTCACGGGAATTTGACGCAGGGTCTGACGCGCCGCCTGATTCAGCGTGCCCGCAAAGCCCTCGTTTTCATGGCACAAAGCACACTTGGGATAACCCGCAGGAGGCAGCAGACGCGCCGCAGCGATTGCCTTGGGATCTTTTTCGGGCTTGGAGAGGTTGACCGTAATATCCAGCGTGCCGTACTTGCCCTCATACTGCCAACAAAGGTTCTTGGCAATGCGATCCATGCGGATATAGTTGCAATCGCGGCTGAGCTTATAGAAATAGTCGGTCGCAGCCTCGGGATCGTTCTCGTAAAGCGCGCGGAAGGTGCGAATGACCTCACCGGGTCTGGGCGTGACAGCGTTCATCAGCGCGGTATCATACAGATCGCGGTATACGACCGTATTGGAGTCGATCAAGCCCTGCTCGTAAGCGTAGTCGCACATCTGCCCAAGAATTTCCTCAAGCGGCAGCGCGGGCACGGGTTCGGCAGGCTGCTCGTACTCGGAAAGACCGAGCGTAGTCAGCAGCATGTTGGTCATGTAAGCGCGCTCCTCTTTTGGCGCAAGCTCTACGCGTACAGCGTAGTCAACAAGTGCGGTGATCAGTGCATGAATGTTCATGATATCTCTCCGTTCAAAAGCATATTTTTCTAATTTTATTATAGCATACAAATAGCGGAAAGTCAAATAAAAATATAGGATATTTTTATTTTTTGCATCTGCTCGTTTTGAGGAAAAAGGGTTGACAATCATACCCTGCCGTAGTACAATGAATATGCCAAACTAATCGAATATTGTAAAATGGGTATGACTTTCTTTATGGGAAAGGTATATCCTTTTCCCGCACGGGTAAAGATAGAATTTGTAAAATGCAAATTCCACTTTGCTTGTGCGGTTATACCGATTTTGCAATGATTAGTTTGGCGACTATCGGAGTTTGTGTTTTTGTGCGCTTACTTCGGTAAGCGCACTTTTAAATTTCAAGGAGGAAGAAAAAATGAAAACAACAGTGAAGCTTTCCCTGCTCACAGGGCTTATGCTGCTTGTCCTGTGCCTTTGCTTGGCAGCGTGCGGGCAGGATCCCTCAACGGATGAAGGACAAACGACGGGGCAAGATGCTGAGCAGATGCTTGGTGAATTGGCTTATGTATTAAACGAAGCGGGTGACGGCTATGTCGTAACTGGCATCGCCACCTTCACAGGCACCGAGCTTGTGATCCCGTCAACTTACGAAGGGCTGCCGGTTGTGGAAATAGCACAAGAGGCATTCAAGGATTGCACGCAGCTCACCTCGGTGACCTTCCCTGCTGCTATAGAGCATTATATATGGGTGGGTGACTACGCTTTTGCGGGCTGTACCGGGCTGACACAGGTAACGATCCCTGCTACTTGCCGGCTGTACAACCGTGTATTTGAGGGCTGCACCGGATTGGAATCGGCGACAATACATTCTTCATATTGGGGTTTCCAGCAGTTTACTAATTGTACCAAATTAAAGCACGTTGAGTTTGGTCAGGATGTTTCGGTGAATTTGTATAGTCTTGGTCACATAAAGTGGAGTGTCGATGATCCGAACGTCGTTCCGGAAGGTGCAGAATACGTTTATGCCGAGCAGCAGTATGACGAGAACGGAGAGGCTCTGTATGATGAAAACGGTGAGCCGATCGTGGAATATTATGCATGGGTAGCATATCTCCCCCTTGAATCCGTGAAAGGTGGTATTATCGATGCATACTCATATTTATCCCTATATCCTAATCTTAACTCCGGCAATGTGACCGATTATACCTTGGCAGAGGGCTGTCAAATGATAGACGGTGTCATGTTTGCAACAGAGTATGATTTCGACACCGATCAGGAGAATGTAGTTGCTTTTTGGATCGATCCCTTGGTCGAATCGTTGGATTTTGTAAAATTGAGTGAAATCGGTAATATCAACAAAAATTCTTCTTACTTAACCAACTGTGTAAACCTGAAAAGCATTACGATTGATTCGACAGCAAGTAACTTTTTGAGCAATATTCCTAAGCTATCTTTGACGGACATCAATTTTGCAGGAAGTATTTTTGATTGGGCAGATAAAATAGGGACTTATTACGGTGATTCCTGTGCGATTCATTGCACCGACGGTGATATTTCCAAGGAGCTTGGGGCTGCTTTGAGTTGTACTGACACAGGTCTCTCCAATAATACGAATCTATATGCCACGTATGTGTATTTTTTAAAGGATGTGGAGGCACTTGAAGAGTATAAGGCAAATTACGACGCAGTGTTAGCAAAAAAGACCGCAGAGGAATACGAGTCGTATGCCGAATATGCTAATGCAGCAGAAGGCTCCGAGGAATACGATCTGTATCAGGAGTATTTAGAGTATAGATCAGCCAAAAGTCGGTTTGAAACAACCAGAAACAGACGCTTGAATGATCTTGTGCATATGTATGGATACTACAAGGGATTTGAAGAGTCAAGTATTGACGTAGAAGCAGCGATTCACGATTTCAAAAACGTACATCTGCCTCTTCTGGAAAGCATATTCGGCTGCACGGTCGAGTACGAGCCCGGCAAGGAAGGAGACTTGACCGCAGTTACAAACATGGATCAGCTTCCGGACACATTGCGTAACCTTGTCAGATTTTTTGCAGAATTGTCCGATCCGAATTGCCCCAAAACTCCCGCGGAGGCTAAAACACTTTACGAGCAGGCTGTGGCTGCCATGATCGAGCCGGGATATATCACGCAAGAGGAATTGAATGAAAGAATCACCCGTTGAGTAATATATACTCAAGGAGACACAATTTTTTCCGCACACTTAAACCTATAAAAGGCACCCGCTCTTGCGGGTGCCTTTTCGTCGAGCGTGCATATTACTTATCTTAAATGCAGCAAGCTCGAAGCAGATGTCCAAATGGCACGGACTTGAACCTATCAAAGCCGCACGTCTGCGCGCGGCTTTGGTCGAGCGTGCATATTACTTATTTCAAACCGCTTAGTATGCAGCAAGCTCGAAGCAAGTACAAGTTACCTGTCACCCATACCAACAAAGAGGGGCACCCAGCAGGGTGCCCCTCTTTGTTGGTACGGGTGACAGGACTTGAACCTGCACGGGAATCCACCGGATCCTAAATCCGGCGCGTCTGCCAATTCCGCCACACCCGCGTGACCCGTATATTGTAGCACAGATGCGGGAGTTTGTCAATACGGCAACAAAGAAAAGTTCTTAACACCGGCATAGGAGGGGCAAGCCCCTCCCCTACCCATAAACGGTATAGAATATCTTGCCCAAAGCTTTATAAAACCGAAATATCGGGCGGTAGGGGAGGGGCTTGCTCCTCCTATGGGCACAAAGAACTTTATAATCAAAACCCGAACCAATCCCCTTTTGAGAATTGGTTCGGGTTCTTTTTATCAAGTTATCTTTCTTCTCTGAAATACGGCAAGCCGAGCGAAGCCGGAGGCTGATGCTCGCGCTTCTTGCGAATGCTGATCACGATCAGCACCACGATGGTAACCACGTAAGGCAGCATCTGGAGCAGCGGTGTTGCGCTCATATCCAGCTGAATGCCCAGCAGCGTGGGGATGCGCGAGCCTGCGATATACAGCAGACCGAACACGAACGAGCCGAGAATACTGAGCGCGGGCTTCCACAGGGTGAAAATTACCAGCGCAACAGACAGCCAACCAAGTGCCTCAATGCTCTTATACGCCTCGTAAGAGCCTGCGTAGTTCATAATGTAGAACAAACCGCCAAGCGCAGCAATGCCGCTGCCGATCAGCGTTGTTACGTACTTGTATCTTGTGACGTTGATACCCACCGCGTCAGCCGTTGCGGGATTCTCACCCACGGCACGCAGATGCAGACCCACGCGCGTTTTGCCCAGCACAAACGCTGCAACAAGCGCAATGGCAAGTCCTAAGAACACCATAATACCGCAATACATAAGCGCGTCGGTTCTACCCTGGAAGGGATAGCGGAAATACTTGAGCGCATACAGATACGACATACCGCCGCCAACCGCCATGGGCGCCATGACAAACTTGGTCACGCCTACGCCAAAGGTGGTCATAGCAAGACCGGTCACGTTCTGATTTGCCTTGAGCGTAACAGTCAAAAAGCTATAGATCAGACCCATGAGCATGCCGCCCGCAAAGGCTGCAAGAATGGCAATCGTCACGATCAGGGGCCAAGGCAAGCCGCTGCTTTTGACCAGCTTAAGAGCCACGCAGCCGCAGGTGCCGCCCACGCACATGATGCCGGGGATACCCAGGTTCAGATGTCCCGCTTTTTCGGTCAAAATCTCACCCACGCAGCCAAAAAGGAAGGTCATGCCAAGCGGAATTGCTGTGATAACAAAATCAAGAAACGGATTCACGATGCTTTTCCTCCTTTTCTAACCTTTTCGCGGAATTTGATCTTATAGCCGATAAAGAACTCGCAACCGATGATAAAGAACAGCACGATACCTACGATAATATTGGGGAATGCGGGGTCAACCGCAGAGCCGATCTCGGCAGATCCCTGCTGCAGGAAGGTAACGAACAGGCTCGAGCCGATCATGGTAAGCGGATTGAATTTAGCAAGCCAGGAAACCATGATAGCGGTAAAGCCCATACCGCCAACCGAGGTGGTGGTGATCGAGTGGTCCAGCGCACCCACGATCAAAAAGCCTGCCAAGCCGCAGATCGCGCCCGACACGATCATGGTGCGAATCACGACCTTGCCCACGTTGATACCGATGTATCTTGCGGTATTTTCACTCTCACCCACTACGCTGATCTCGTAACCCTGCTTGGTGTAGTACAGATATACGAACACCACGGCGGTCAGTATTAGCGTCACGGCGATCAACAGAAAATATTCATGTACGACCACGGGCAGATGTCCGTGTGCCAGACGCGGCAGCACGCTACCGTTGCTGGGGCACCATTTTGCAAGGCAAAACGCCACAAGACCGGTAGCAACGTAGTTCATCATCAGGGTAAACAGCGTTTCGTTGGTGTTCCACTTCGCCTTGAAAATTGCGGGAAGTCCGCCCCAGATCGCGCCTGCAAACACAGCAGCGATCAGCATGAGCACAAGCAGCACGGGCGCGGGCATTTTGCCGCCCAGATAATACGCCACGGCAACCGCTGCAAGCGCACCCACCAGCGTTTGACCCTCAGCACCGATATTCCAGAATTTCATACGGAATGCGGGCGTGACGGCAAGCGAAATGCAAAGCAGCACGGCGGCATTCTTTGCCAGCTTCCAGATGTTACGCTGCGTACCGATCGCACCGCTGAACAGCGTTTTCATGAATTTCAGAAAGTCAACGTTGTCAAGAACCGCAACAGACAGCAATGCGCAGATCAATATGCCCACGACGACCGCAATGACGCGGATCAGCATGGATTTCCATATCGGCATAGTGTCGCGCTTGACGACGCGGAAAAGCGGCTCACGCGTCAGCTTATCATGCGTTTTCACTCTCTGTGCCCTCCTTCACTTCAAATTCGGTCTTGGTCATGAGCAGACCGATCTCCTCCTTGACGGCACGCTTGCCGTCGATAACACCCGTTACGCGACCTGCGCAAAGCACAAGGATGCGGTCACAAAGCTCGATCAACACGTCAAGGTCCTCACCGACAAAGATCACGGCAACGCCCTTTTCCTTTTGTTCGGTCAGCAAATGATAAATGGTATAGGATGAGTTGATGTCAAGACCGCGCACGGGATATGCCGCCATGAGCACGGTAGGAGCAGCTGCGATCTCTCTGCCAACCAGCACCTTTTGCACGTTACCGCCCGACAAGCGTCTGACGGGTGTGTGCGTGTTGGGCGTGGAAACCTCCAGATCATGCACGATGGTCTGCGCCAGCGCGCCCGGATTTTTGCGATCCACAAACATGGAAGGTCCGCGGCGGTAGCTGCGCAGCATCATGTTATCCACGATATCCATGTTGCCAACCAATCCCATGCCGAGTCTGTCCTCGGGCACAAAGGAAAGGCGCACGCCAAGCTCACGAATCTGCAAGGGCGTCTTCTCACGCAGATTGATGACCTCATCCTCCACAAAGAAGATCTCACCCTGCTCTACCAGTGTGCGAATTGCTTTTTTCGAGAGCGGTTTTCCGTTCTCATTCTTTCCCGTAAACGCTCTGCCGTCGGCATAACGAAGCATTCCCTGACCCGCCAGCTCCATGACACGTTCAAAGGACTTATGATAGAACGTGATGGGCTTGTCCTTCTTGGGATTGTAATAGGTGACACGGCCGCTCTGCAGATGATGCAGTCCCGCGATCGACTCAAGCAGCTCTCTCTGTCCGCTGCCCGCGATGCCCGCAATACCTAAAATCTCACCTGCTTTTGCAGTAAAGGTAATATCGTCCAATATTTTGATGCCCTCTGCATCGGTCATAGAAAGTCCCTCGACCACCAGGCGGTCGCGTACGTTTGCGGGCTCGGGACGCTCAATATTCAACTCCACCTTTTTGCCAACCATCATTTCGGTCAGTTCGGCGGGGCTGGTTTGTGCGGTTTCCACCGTGGCAATATGCGCACCCTTACGCAAAACGGCTACGCGGTCGGAGATCGACATTACCTCGTGCAACTTATGGGTAATGATCAAAATCGACTTGCCGTCCTCGCGCATGCGGCGCAGCACGTCAAACAGCTTTTCGGTCTCCTGCGGAGTCAGCACCGCGCTGGGCTCATCCAAAATCAGGATATCCGCGCCGCGGTAGAGCACCTTCAAGATCTCAACCGTCTGCTTTTCGGAGACCGACATTTCATAAATCTTCTTTTTGGGGTCAATACGGAAACCGTACTTGTCCGCAATTTCGGACACACGGCGGTTGACCTCCTTGATGCTGTACTTTTGTCCATCCTGAACGCCAAGCACGATATTCTCAGCAGCGGTAAAGATATCGACCAGCTTGAAATGCTGATGGATCATACCGATACCGTGCGCAAAGGCGTCCTTGGGCGAACGGATCACAACCTCCTCGCCGTTGACCAGGATAGAGCCGCTGTCGGGATAATAGATACCCGCGATCATATTCATCAGCGTGGTCTTACCGCAGCCGTTCTCGCCAAGAATGGCAAGAATCTCGCCGCGACGCACGTCCAGATCCACGTCTACGTTGGCGGCAACACTGCCAAAGTATTTGGATACCTTTCTCGTTTCAAGTGCGATGGGTTTACTCATGAAAACCTCCGTAACAGAATAATTATTCTCTCCACAAACACTGTGCAAACGGCTCAAAACCGCGCTTGAGCCGCTTACACAACGCTTGTAAAAAAACCGCGACAAGCGGAGCCGAAGCTCCGCTTGTCTATTTGCTTAATATTAACCGAAGTTGGTGTTGAGCAGGGTGATACCGTCGATCATGATATCGAAGTAAGGAGCTGCTCTGTACTCGGACTCGTGGAAGTAACCGTCCTTGATAACCTCAGTGTCCTTGGTGTAAGCAGCGTCGGTGTCAACGTCTGCCATGTAGGAATCCAGCTTCTTGCCTTCAACGGTGAAGGTGTTGGTATCGAATACCTTGAGCTCGCCGCTCTTGAGCTTAGCAGCAACCTCCTGCAGCTTAGCAAGAGTGCCTTCTGCAGCAGCGTTTTCGTTAATACCGGTCAGAACAACGGAACCCTCTTCTGCACCGCCGCACCAGTCAGCTGCGATGGGAGTGCCCTGGCAGTAGGACTTGATGATGTAGAGGTAGTAGGGAGACCAGTCGATTCTGGAGGATACGATAAAGGTATTGGGGCAAGCCTCGTGAGTAGAGCCGTTGTAGGAAACGTTGGGAACGTTCTTCTCTTCACAAACGGAAGGAGCGCCCATGGAGTCTGCGTGCTGGGAGATCAGCTTGCAGCCGTTGTTGATCAGAGCGGTTGCAGCGTTCTTTTCAGCGTTCTCGTCGTACCAGGAGCCGGTGAACTGAACTTCCATGGTAACGGTGGGGCATACGGACTTTGCGCCCAGGTAGAAGGAGGTGTAGCCGGAGATAACCTCAGCAAAGGTGAATGCGCCAACGTAGCCCATCTTAGCCTCTTCTGCGGTGAACTCGCCTGCAGCGATCATTTCATTGAGCTTCAGACCTGCAGCAACGCCTGCAAGGTATCTGCCCTGGTAAATGGATGCAAATGCATTGTGGAAATTAGCAAGACCTGCGGTGTGAGCCATAGTACCGGTTGCGTGGCAGAACTCTACCTCGGGGTGCTCTTCTGCAGCCTTGAGCAGGTAGCTCTCGTGGCCAAAGCTGTCTGCGAAAATAATGTCGCAGCCCTGGTCAACCAGGTCGCATGCTGCCTCGTAGCAAGCGTTGGACTCGGGAATGCCCTTCTTGTAGACGATCTGATCATCGGTCAGACCAAGTGCTGCTTGCACCTTCTTAACTGCATTGATGAAGTTAAGGTCATAGGTGGAAGCTTCGTCGTGCAGCAGAATAAAGCCAATCTTGAAATCTGCGGGAACGTCGAAGTCCTTGGTGAGCTCAACCTCAGGCAGGGGCGACTCAGACATCTTAGCCTCATTGCCGGTCATGTCGCCGCAAGAAGCCATTGCACCAATTGCCGCAATCATCAGAACGGCGAGGCACAGGGACAGAATTTTCTTGAACATTGTCATGTTCCTCCTCTTAATTTGTCTTTATATATAAAAGCCGCAGCTCCTATATCGTTAAAAACCTAAAAAAGAATACACACTTATTCTATCACAATATTTTCACACTGTCAACATAATACGACTATTTTTGCCAAAAGAAAAATAAATAAAAATACTTGCAGACTTTCGTGCAGTTTTTTGTTGCTTTTGCAGAGCTCGTATGATATAATTGGGACATGGAATCACCAAACCCCACAAGGAGGTCAAAATGGCTAACCAAGCACCCCGTTACGACAGCATCCGTCCCGGTCAGGTTTGGCTGGACACCGCGGGCAAGCGCATTCAGGCGCACGGCGGCTCGGTCATGTATTTAGACGGTTATTACTACTGGTACGGCGAGAACAAGGAGCACACCGATCCGCAGAAAAAGATATGGCATTGGGGCGTGCGCTGCTACCGCTCGACCGATCTTTACAACTGGGAGGATCTTGGGCTGATCATTCCGCCCAATGAGGACGATCCCACCTCTTCCCTGCACCCCACCTCTTTGATGGACCGTCCGCACATCATTTACAACGCCAAGACCAAGAAATTTGTCTGCTGGCTCAAGATCATGCACTACGACGGCACGCAGGACGAGACCGTGCTGACCGCCGATGCGCTGACGGGTCCCTACACCATCGTGCGCGAGGGCTTGCGCCCCTTGAACATGAGCGCGGGCGACTTTGATCTGGTGGTCGCGCCCGACGGCAAGGCTTACTATTACTTTGAGCGCGTGCATTCCGAGACCATCTGCGCAGATCTGACCGACGACTATACCGACGTCACCGGCTACTACTCCACCCACTTCCCGCGTCCCTATCCGCCATACGTGCGTGAGGCGACCGCGCACTTTTTGCGCAAGGGCAAGCACTACTTAGTCACCTCGGGCACGACCAGCTATCTGCCCAACCCGTCCGAGCTTGCCATCGGTGACTCCTGGCACGGGCCTTACACGGTGCTGGGTGACCCGCACCCGACCGATGAGAGTCACACCTCGTTCCACTCGCAGATCTCCTCGGTATTCAAGGTGCCGGGCAAGAAGGATCTGTACATCGCGTGCGCAGACCGCTGGCTGCCGCACCGCATGCACCTGCCCTACGAAATGTACGAAAAGGCGTTTGCCGACGCGTTTGGCTATGACGCGACTCCCGAGGAGCGCGATGCCGCAGCAAAGCTGATCCCCACCTTAGAGCATGCCAACACCAAGGAAGCCGATTACGTTTGGCTGCCCTTCCGCTTTGACGGCGAGATGGCGTACCTTGACTGGCACGACGAGTGGAGAATTGAAGATTACGATTAACGAACAACCCCGAAAGGAACCCTCATATGCGAATCATACCTAACCAAGGCGTCTGTGACCCCCATATCCGCATTTATAACGGCAAGGTCTATATGTACGCCACGCACGACCGCAGCCCCGAAAACACCGGCTTTTACATGGATGACTGGCTGATCTTTTCCACGGACGACCTGCTGAACTGGAAGCTTGAATACACCTTCCGCCCCGAGGACACCTACCTTGGCAAATGCGAGGAATGCTATGCCACCGACTCGGCTTACCGCAACGGCAAATACTACCTGTATTTCTCTCATCAGCAATATGAGACGGGCGTTGCAGTCAGCGATCACCCCGCAGGTCCTTACTGTGATGCGCTGGGCAAGCCCCTTTTGCCGCGCGGTATGGTGGACACCCCCAGCTATGACCCCGCAGTCTTTATTGATGACGACGAAGCACAGACCCCTTACCTTGTATGGGGCTTTACCTGTGACGGCAAGCAATACTACATGGCGCGCTTGAACGAGGACATGATCTCGCTGGCAGAGCCGCCCCGTCCCGTACAGATCATCAACTCCTGGGAGGATAACGACGCTCCCGCGCTCAACAAGTGGAACGGCAAGTATTACCTGAGCTCGCACCGCTCGTTCTACGCCACCGCGGACAACGTATACGGTCCTTATACCTATCGCGGAACCTTCTGCACCGAAGCCTATACCGATCACGGCAACTTTTTCACCTTCCACAATCAGACCTACTTTGCCTACGGCATCCCCGAAAACTGGGGAGAGGAAAAGGTCAACCGCTATTACCGCACGACCAAAATGGTATACGTGCACTTTGATGAGAACGGCGATATCCACGCCGATGAATTTATCAAGGAGGCGGGCGTGGGACAGTACGAGGCGACCTGGCCCTCTATCAAGGGAGAATGGTACTTTGCCGCCTCGGACGGCGTTTATAAAAAGACAAATGCAGAGGGCTTTGAGATGCGCGGCTTGCGTGACGGCTCGTACCTCTGTTACCAGAACGTAAACGGCATGCGGCAGAACGCAAAGATGTATATCCGCGGCAGATGCGAGAGTGCGCCCTGCGAGATCGAGATCCGCGAGGGCAGCCCCTATGGCGCGCTGCTGGGGCACGTGCAGATTCAGCCGCAGGCAGGCGAGCAGGAGATCCCCTGCACGCTTTGCAACACGCACGGCACGCATAGCCTGTGCTTTGTATTCCGCGGAAAGGGCGAGGATGTGTTCGCCTTTGACGAGATCCGCTTTGAGCAGATCAAACCGTAATTTTTGAAATTTTTATACCATTTTTTGCAACAAAGGAGACCTATTATGCAGAAGTACGATATTGCCGCATACGTGTGGCCCTCTTACACAGGAAAAGAAATGCGCGCGCGCCAGTTCTGGCCCGACGGCATTGGTGAATGGCAGACCGTTATGTCCGTTCCCTCCCGCATGCCCCAAAAGCCTGCGGATTACGAGTGGGACAGAAAGCCTCTTTGGGGCTGCTGCGACGAGGCTGACCCCAAGGTCATGGAAATGCAGATCGAGGAGGCAACCAAGCACGGCGTTAACGTATTCATTTACGACTGGTACTGGTATGACCGCCGCCCCTTCCTTGAGCAGTGCCTTGACGAGGGCTTCCTTGGTGCATCCAATAACGAAAAAATGAAATTCTACATCATGTGGGCAAACCACGATGCAGGCTATACCTGGGACACTCGCCTTTCCGACCTGCTCTGGCGCGGACAGGATCCCACCGTTTGGCTGGGCGCTGTGGACAGACACGAATTTGAGATCGTGGCGCACCGCATTATCGAAAAGTATTTCTCCAGACCCAACTATTATAAGATCGACGGCAAGCCCGTTTTCATGATCTACGACGTGGACAATCTTGTCAAGGGTCTTGGCAGCGTGGAGGCAACGCGCGAGGCGCTGGATTGGTTCAGAGAGGAAACCATCAAGGCTGGTCACCCCGGTCTTGAGCTGCAGTTGACCGCTTGGGGCGAGCGCATTTCCAACATGAGCGGCGTGGACGGCACGCATACGCTCTCGACCAAGGAGGTCGTGCCTACGCTGGGCTTTGACAGCGTGACCAACTACCAGTTCGTACACTTCTGCTACATGGATAAGGACTACGAAAAGGAAATCCTCCCCATCGTGTATAACGAATGGGCTCGTATGGATAAGGACTACACCGTTCCCTACTATCCGCACGTATCGATCGGCTGGGATAATAACCCCCGCTTTATCAGCTACGTGCCCACCGTATGCTATAACAATCCGCCCGAG
>JAZOVZ010000072.1:0-9996 GCA_045658965.1 Eubacteriales bacterium | reverse complement strand
CAGTGATATTCGGCTTACGCCGAGTGGTATTTGCTACGCAAGTTTGGGAGGCGAATATAATATCACTGCGACCATCGGGAGCAATATCACTGTTGCTTGCAACAATATCACGCTGACACAGTCAGCATATCACTTCAAATTAGATATGGCATTTGTGCCCACAAATGCAGTGCTTGTCAAGAAAAGAGGACAGAGAATGTAAAACACTCTCTGTCCTTTTCCTGTCAGTTCGAGTATACTGCTCTATGGCAGGCACCTCTTGATGCTCCTTTTTTATTCGGTCTTTTCCGACTCTTGTACCTTTTCCTTGCTTTTCTTTTTAGGAATCAAGGGCTGCTCGTCCTTTTGCTCCATGCGGATCTCCCAATGGATGATGACCGCAAGCAGCGCACGGATCAGAATGACCACGGCAAGAATGCCCAACTCCTTTAAGTCACGGACAATGACCGTGTGTATGATCTCGGCACCCATCTTGCACTCTAAGGCAAGCGCAAGGGCGCGTCCAAGATCGATGACAACGTTTCTGCGCGCGTTGTCGCGGAAGTGGCGCAGCAAAAGGTAGATGGCTCTTACCGTGCCTGCCAGAATAATGATAATGCCGATCAGCTCCAGCGTGTACGCTACGATCTCGGCAAATCCGAACAAAAAGCCTTTATAGCCTGCAATAATAGTTGAAAGATCCATTTTGACCTCCTTTTACGGGTCGATCATATGATCCGCCCAGCCATCCGTGGTGTGTTTTGTGCCGTCCGGTAATACCCAATGCACCTCGGTATCGGGCAGGGACTCTGCCAATGCCATACCCTGCTCCAAGGGCATACAGAACAGCGCGGTGGAAAGCGCATCCGCCATGCCGGAATGCCCCGTCAGCACAGAGACCGACACAAAGCCCTCGGCGGGCATGAGCGTATCGGGGTGAATGATGTGATGATACCGCTTGCCGTTCACCAGGTAATAGCGTTGATACGAACCGCTGGTGACCAGCGTTTGCCCCGCAAGCCCCAGATAGCACAGATAATCCTCTCCCTCGCCCATAGGGTTTTCCAGTCCCACAGTCCACGGAGTTCCGTCCGCCTTGGCGCCAACGGTGCGCACGTTACCGCCCACGTTGAGCACGTAACCCGTTACGCCCTTTTGCTCCAGAGCTTGCGCGATCATTTCCACGGCATAGCCTTTGGCGATCGCACCCACGTCCAGCCTCATCGCAGGATCGGTAATGGTCACGGTGCAATTTATCTCATCAATGATCAGATTGTTTATATCGGTATGCTGTGCCGCCTCTTGCAGCTTGTCCATAGGCGGCAACATGGCTGATACGGGATCATCGATGCCCTCGGAGCGGTAATCGTGCCAGATCGACAGCACGCTGCCCATGGCAATATTGATCATGCCGCCCGTCAGCGCGTGCATTTCCTTGGCATACAGCAGCATATCGACAATGCGTCTGTCTACGGTCACGGTGCGGTGCTGTCCGTCCACCAGCTCGTTGATGGTGCAAAGATTCTCCAGCCCATCAAAACGGTGATAGATGGTGAACAAGCGATGATAGGTCTCCAATTCCCCCAGCACCTCGTTTGCTACCGCGTCAAACGCCTCTTTGCTCTCGGCATAGCCCGAGATGGTGGTCACGGTATCAAAGTAATCAAAGGAATAGGCATTGAATTTTTCCATCTTACCCTCCTGCTGTCGGCACGCACCAAAGGAAAACGTGCCCGCAAGCAGCAAAAGCGCAAGCATCACAGTTAGAATTTTTCTCATACAATTGCAAAAAATGGGAGGCAGGGCCTCCCATTTTTCGTTATCCTTTCAAGGATTGATTAGTCCAGCTTATCAGCAGCCTTGGTGAAGCCGTCAACCAGAATGGTGCAGCCTGCGGTCTTAACCTCATCGGTACCGTAGTTGTCTGCGCCACACAGAGCAACGATCTCAGCAACGGTCTTGCCAACGCACAGAGCGTTGAAAGCATCAGCCTGCTCGAACCACTCCTTAGCGGAACCACCGTAAGCAACCATGCCGTAGTTTGCGCCCAGCTCTCTCTTGGACTGAGCAGGCTTGGTAGCATCGTAAGTGGAAACGCCGGTAGCGTCGAAGGTGAACTTAACCTGTACGCAGTCGGAAGCAGCAACCTGTACCTTACCGTCAGTGCCGATAGCAGCAGCAACGATGGTGGTCTCAACCTGGTTCTGACCTGCAGCGTCAGCGGTAGCGTCCTTGGTGGACTGTGCGGTGTTCATACCCAGCTTCAGGGTGGAGGAAGCGGTTGCGTTGGAGTCAGCGAGGTTAGCAAATGCCTTCTCGATTGCGCCAACGAACTCGGTAACGGTGATGGTGCAGCCTGCGCTGATAACAGCGTCGGTGCCCTTGCCGCCCTCAGCAACCAGAGCCTTGATCTCGTCCAGGGTCTTGCCAATTACAACAGACTCAAAAGCGTCAGCCTGCTCGAACCACTCCTTAGCGGAGCCACCGTAGGTGACCATGTTGTAATCGTTGCCAAGCTCGTACTTGGTCTTGAAACCGTTAGAGGCAACAGCCTTGCCCTCAGCGGTGTACTTAACGGAGTTGTCAGCGGTATCGATCTGGCAAGCAACAACCTTGCCCTCAGCGTCAACAGTGATAACTGCTACGTTGATGGTAGCCTTGCCTTCGCCGTCCTTATCAGCGGTTGCATCAGTTGCAGATGCGCCGATATGAACGCCCATACCAAACTTCAGGGTCTCTTCCTTCTTGTCACAAGCAACCAGAGCAACGGTTGCAGCGCACATCAGGACACAAAGAAGAACGCAGATAAACTTTTTCATGAGTATTCTCCTCAATAATAATATTATTATGTGACAAACATCACATACGTGGTTATTCTACCATAATTGTTCCCATTTGTCAAGCATTTTAACCAAATCGTCACACTTTCGGCATAATATAGCAAAAACCGCATACAAGTTGTACGCGGTTTTGCCATATTGTTTATTTTGCCGATTGCACGGCAATGACAATTTCATGCGGAGCGCAAATGATGCTTTCCCAATCGTAGGAAATGGGCGCGTGCACGGTGCAACGGTCGCCTTTTCCGCCGGGGCAATTCGCGTCTTCCACGTATGCCTTTCCGTCCTTGATGACCAGACGGTTGAACTGCTCACCGTTCTCCCCCGTCCGGATATCCACCACGGCATCCTTATTCAGAGGATACGTTGCATATTCCTCGCCATTCACCGAAACCACGACCATATCCCCCTCGCTGCGAAACAGCAACAGGCACGCTCCCATAATCAGAAGCACGGCAGCAATCGCACAGATCAGGATCAGATCGTTTTTGGTTTTTTTATTCTGCATACCTTACTTTACAAGGTCGCGGGGGTTGACGCCCTCGGGAATATCTGCAAGCACTACCTTGTGGATCGCGCCCGTGGGACAAGCCTCGGCGCATGCACCGCAGCCGGTGCACTTATCATAATCAATGCCTGCAAGGTTATTCTGTACGGTCACAGCACCGTGCGGACAAGCCTTTTCGCACTTCTTGCAAGCGATACAAGCATTTTTACATGCAGTACGCGCCTGTGCACCCTTATCCTCGTTGGAGCAAGCCACAACGACCTTTGCTTCCTGCGGGATCATGGAAATGATGTGCTTGGGGCAGGTATCGCGGCACAGACCGCAACCGATGCAAAGGCTGGTATCCACGTGCGCAATGCCGTCCTTGAGGCAGATCGCGCCGGAAGGACAAACAGCGGCACAGTCACCAAGACCCACACAGCCAAAGCGGCAAGCGTCGGGACCTGCAAACAGCATGGATGCTGCGCGGCAGGTAGAAATGCCGTCGTAAGCAGCCTTTTTGCTCGTTGCCTCGCAATGTCCGTTACAATGCACGTGCGCAACCTTATCCTCGGGCGCTTCGACCTCGATGCCCAAAATAGCACCGAGCTCGTTTGCGGTCGCTTCCGCACCGGGCACGCAGAGATTGGGCTTTGCAGTTCCCTCTGCAACGGCTGCAGCGTAGTCGTCACAGCCCTTGTAGCCGCACGCACCGCAGTTGACACCGGGCAGGCACGCACGGATATCCTTAACCTTTTGGTCTTCTTCCACAGCAAAGAAGTGAGAGACGAGCGCCAGCAGCACGCCGAGAACGAGTGCTACACCCGAAACGATCAGAAAAGCAGTTAAAATAGGCATAAAATCCATATCTGCACCTCCTTTACGCGAACAGCGCATCAACGATGCCCGCAAAGCCCATGAAGGCAAGCGAGATGAAGGATGCGGCGATCAGCGTGGATGCAAGACCCTTGAAGGGAGCGGGGATATTGGTCTCGTCAATGCGGGAGCGCAGACCCGAGAACAATACCATGGCAAGAAGGAAGCCAAGACCTACGCCCAGCGAGCTGACCATAGATTCGATAAAGTTGTAGCCATCGGTGATATTGTTGATGGCAACGCCAAGAACTGCACAGTTGGTGGTGATCAAGGGCAGATAAACGCCCAAGCCCTTATGCAGCGCGGGAATGAACTTCTTGAGCAGCAGCTCAACCATCTGTACCAGCGATGCAATGACCAGAATGAACACGATGGTCTGCATATAACCAAGTTCCAAAGGCTCCAGTACAAAATACTGAATGGGCCAGGTAGCAGCTGTTGCAAGCAGCATAACGACCGTGACCGCTACGCCCATGCCGGATGCCTGATCCAGCTTCTTGGAAACGCCCAGGAAGGGGCAAATGCCCAAAAATCTTGCAAGCACGTAGTTATTGACCAGAACGGACGAAAGCAGAATGATAATCAAAGACTTAAACATTACTGCACCTCCTTATTCTCTGCCGCAGCAGCATCAGCACTCTCGGTGCAGGCGGTATGGCAGCTGCCTGCATTGGGACAGCCCGCGCAAGAGAAGCTCTTCTTTAAGGGTGCCTTACCGCTGGTGATAACGAATACCAGCGCGATCAGGAAGCCGTATACCATCATGCCGCCGGGAGCCTTGACCAGCGCCTCGATCTTGTAGGGCTCGAGTGCGGGAATGGCAATGCCTGCAAAGGATGCCGCACCCAATACCTCACGGATGGTTGCCATAGCGCACAGCGCAATGGTAAAGCCGACACCCATGCCGATACCGTCAAGAGCGGATTTGCCAACCGAGTTCTTGCCAGCAAACATTTCGGCTCTGCCCAGAATGATGCAGTTTACCGTGATCAGAGGCAGGTACACGCCAAGCATTTCGTAAAGAGGCGGGAAATAGGCTTGCACGATCATCTGTACAATGGTTACAAAGCCTGCAATGACAACGATATAACAAGGAATGCGCACGCTGTCGGGAATGATCTTACGCAAAAGCGAGATCAGAACGTTGGAGCAGATCAGCACCGCCATAGCGGCAATGCCCATACCGAACGCACCTACGACGTTGGTGGTGGTTGCCAGCGTGGGACACGTGCCAAGGATCAGCACCAATACGGGGTTTTCCTTGAGAATGCCCTTCAGAAGGACAGACCAACTACTATTTTTGCTCATCAGTTTGCTCCTCCTTCCAGAATTTTCACGGATGCGAATGCGGTCTCGATCGCCTCAAGATAGCCGTTGGTGGTCAGGGTTGCACCGCCGATGGCGTCAATTTCCTTATAATCACCCTCGGTCTTGCCGTCAAACTGACCGTAGAACTTTTCGTTAGCACAAGCGTCACCAATACCCTTGGTTTCTTCCTGGAAGGTGGTGATGACGTCAATGATCTTACCCTCGGAGGTCAGACAGATGCGGATCTCGATATACTTACCGGATGCGGGATGATAATCGTCACCGCCCTTGATACCGTAGCCTGCACCCTTGGTCTCCAGGATATAGTTGCCGGTAGCCGTCTTCTTGGCGGACAGCAGCTTAGCGGGCAGGTCTGCAAAGGCAGACAGGTCGATGTCCTCTGTAGTCGAAGCGGACAGGATCGCATATGCGGCAGCAACCGTCTCGTTGTCGGTGTTACCGTTTTCGTCTACTGCGATAAACTGCTCACCGATGACGTAAACGTAACCCTTGCCGTTCTCTGCTGCGTAAACAGCATCGATGCCTTCAATCACCTCGGTAATGAATACCTTGCCAAACTTGCCCTCGCCTGCAGGGAGTGCTGCAGCCAGGTTATCGTTCAGAATTTCTTCCTCCGAGCGCAGATCGACCGAGCCGCCGCCCAGAATGATAGCAGCGTTGAGCGCGTCCTTCACGGCATTCTTGAATGCCTCGGTGGTCTTGGTTGCACCCGAAATGGTGTCAACTGCGTCCACACCTGCGGCATCCTTGCCTGCAAAGTTTGCACCAAAGGTCTTTTCATAGCCCAAAGTTTCGGAGGAACCAAGGCAAACCACGCCGCTGACCGTGCCGTCGGCATTGACACCGCACATGATCAGCAGACCCGAGCCGTAACCGGTGGTCTCCATATTGAATACGTAGCCGCCGTTCTTTTCCTTGAATACTTCCTTAATGGTCTTGGGAAGTGTTTCCGCATCAAATTCCACGCTCTCAAAGCCCTCGCCGTTCGGCATGACCTGCAAGAGTGCCTCGTTTGCTGCAGCGTTTTGATTTTCTGCAATAATGGGAGCGGTAAGTGCATTGGTCAAAGCCAGCAAAATTGCCATGACTGCGCAAATGCCAACCAGCACGACCGTGCTTTTAATTGCCTTTTTCATGCTTTCTTACCTCCTTTGCCAAATACCTTATGCTTCGTCCAGGAGTCGATAAAGGGCGTGACGATGTTCATAAGCAGAATTGCGAAGGACACACCCTCGGGATATACACCGTAGTAGCGGATAAGTACCGTGATCGCACCTGCGCCCAGACCGAAGAGCACCTTGCCCCACGCGGTAGCGGGAGAGGTGACGTAATCGGTTGCCATAAAGATTGCACCGATCAGAAGACCGCCCGACAGAATTGCGGACAGCGCAGCGACAGCGTCCATGCCCTCAAGGAAGAAGGATGCGACGAACACCGTGCCGATAAAGACAACGGGCAGATGCCAGGAGATCACGCGGCGCACCAAGAGGTAGATAAAGCCGACCAGCAGCGCAACAGCGCAGGTCTCACCGATCGCACCGCCGTGCAGACCAAGCAAAAGGTCGGTCAGGGACGTAGCCTGCTCGGAAGCAAGCGGCGTTGCGCCTGCCACGGTGTCCACGATGGTGGGCAGCGCAGCCTTAGTCATAGAGCCAAACGCCACCAGCATGAATACGCGGGCGGTGATGGCGGGATTGACGATGTTGCAGCCAAGACCGCCAAACAGGCACTTGACTATAACGATTGCAAACAACGCGCCAACCACGCATTGCCACAGCGGCACGTTTGCGGGCAGATTGAGCGCGAGCAGCAAGCCCGTCACGATGGCACTCAGGTCACCCACGGTCTGCTTTTTCTTAGTGATGAGATTGAACAGAGCCTCAAAGCCAACGGCACTTGCCACGGTCAGGGCAACCACCGCAAGCGCACGCAGACCGAAGATCACGCAGCCCGCGACAGTTGCAGGCAGCAGCGCAAGGATAACGTCCAGCATAACGCGCTGCGTCGTGCGGCCGCTATGAATATGAGGAGAAGCGGAAAGTGTGAGTTGCTTACCCATTACTTGTTTCCCTCCTTTGCCTTTTGCTCTCTTAAGAATGTCTTGGCAAGCTTATTGGTCTGTACCAAGGGACGGTTTGCAGGACATACAAAGCTGCAGCAGCCGCACTCCATGCAAGTATTCAGCGACAGCTCCTCCAACTTGACAGCGTCCTTGCGGTCGTATGCCTTTGCGATCTCCGCAGGGGCAAGGCCGAAGGGGCAGGTGTTGGTGCAAGAGCCGCAACGGATGCAGGGCGTGGTGGCGGGCAGCTTGGTCTCCTTAGCGGTCAGCGCAAGGATGGCATTGGTGTTCTTCATAATGGGAGCCGTGGTGTCTGGCACCGTTACACCCATCATGGGGCCACCGTAGATCACCTTGGAAGGCTCACCGGTCAAGCCGCCGCAAGCCTCGAACACGTCCGCCATGGACATACCCACGGGCACGATGACGTTCTGCGGAGTCTTGACGGCACCGCCGTCCACGGTTACGCACTTCTTGACAAGGGGCATGCCGGTTGCAAGATACGAGCCGATTGCCGCAAGCGTGGTGCAGTTGAGTACCACGCAGCCCACGTCGATGGGCAGCTTGCCGGTGGGCACGACCTTACCTACGGTGTGGTAGATCAGCACCTTTTCACCGCCCTGCGGATACTTGGCGGGCAGCACCTTGACCTCAACCTTACAGCCTTGGCAGGTATCCTTCATGAGCTGCATCATGGACTTGATGGCAGCCTTTTTGTTGCTTTCAATACCAATGACGATATGCTTGATGCCCATATAGGTCTTGAATGCCTCAATGGCAGTCTTCATATCCTCGGTACGGGTCAGCATAGTATAGGTATCGCTGGTGACGTAGGGCTCGCACTCTGCGCAGTTGATGACCAACTGCTCGATTCTTGCAGGGTCAACGTTGAGCTTGACGTGCGTAGGAAAGCCTGCGCCGCCAAGGCCGACAAGGCCTGCGTTTTTGATTGCTTCCACCAAAGAAGCAGCGGAGTCTACTACCGGAGGAGTCAGGGATTCATCGGGGGTCATTTCACCGTCCGATTCGATCACGATGGCGGGTACGGTGCTGCCTGCGGAAGTCAGATAATCCGCGATCTTGACGACCTTACCCGAAACAGATGCGTGCATGGGTACCGAAACCGTACCGCCCGCTTGGGCGATCAGCGTGCCGACCTTGACCGCGTCACCGACCTTGACCACGGGCTTTGCGGGTGCACCGATGTGCATAGACATGGGAATGGTCACCGTCTTGGGCGGATCGACGTACACAGCAGACGAGTTAGCGGTATTTTTTCTGTGGGGTACGTGTACCCCGTGAAGAGAAAAAGCCATTTTGTCTGTTACCTTTCTTTTATTCTTACTCTGCGCACGTGTGCACGCAGATATACAGAATATATTATAATACAAGTGTAACGCTTTGTCAATGGTTTTTGCAGGAAGGTCAGGCAAAAGAAAGATAAAAAATAAACTCACGGCATTTTTACAGTCGAAGAGAGCGCGTGAGTGCTTCCCTTCCCTGTCCCGCGCACAAGTTACAGCCCCATAAGGTGATCATGCGAAATCATATTTCAAGGAAAGTAGTATCGGCTGAATCTTTGCGATTGCTTTGCCAAAATCTAATGGTAGAAGTGTTAAAATATCAACAACATCGCTGATGCCTAACACTGTATAATAATACAGTCTAAATATATAATGACAAAAATTGCAGGATTATTACAACAAACGACAAAATTTTTGAAAATTATTTTTTGGATGGAAAATTTTGAAGAGGGAACGTGGATTTTTGATCTTGAAGGGAGATTTTGAAAGAAAAAGTGTAAAAGAAAAAGCCCCGGGGCGAGTTGTTGCTCGCCTCGGGGCTAGTGTGTATAGATCTGTTAAATGGGGTAATGCGCAGGGAACAGCATCAGCTGTCCGCCCCTTCCCCCGCCGCCGAAGCGGCGGAGGGATAAAGACGATTGCGCCGCCCAATCTCACTTGGGCTTTGTTTTTGCGCAATTTTGTCATTTTGCGGGGGCTGGTTTTCACGATAAATACGCGCGATTCTCTGTTACATCAAATAGAAAACTTGTCTTTGCCGCTATCAGTCTGTATTTTGTGTTTGCGGATAACTCTGATTCCAATGACAAGTCCCAAAAGAAGGATGAAAATAAGGAGAATCGCGGAACCGGTTTTGAGCAAATGCCAATTCATATTCTGTACGGTGAATGTGGTTGGTTCTTGATTGACATGGCTAACTATAACACGGCTTGGATAAAATAGCGAATTCTTCAGTTCCACTTGAACATCTCCCATTTTGGCAAATGTTCTGTATCCTTGTTTAGGCAATCCGTTTTTTAGAGTGCTCTTGCTGATTTGGGTCCCGTTTGCGTCAAACACATACAGAACATTACCTCGTACTCTTATGCGGCAAAAATTCTCACTATCATTGACATACAC
>JAZOVZ010000071.1:0-7638 GCA_045658965.1 Eubacteriales bacterium | reverse complement strand
ATACCACCGTCCCGCCCCCTCTTGTCTTCATCAGTATTTTTATGTAATACAATTAAACAATACCCTGTGCCAGCATTGCGTCTGCGACCTTTTCAAAGCCCGCGATGTTTGCGCCTGCGACCAGATCGTCACCCATGCCGTACTTGTTGGCAGCGGCAACCGAGTTCTTGAAGATATCCGACATGATCTGGTGCAGCTTCGCGTCAACCTCTTCAGCCGTCCAGGAGTAGCGCATGGAGTTCTGGCTCATTTCCAGACCCGAAACTGCTACGCCGCCTGCGTTGACTGCCTTGGAAGGAGCAACGATCACGCCGTTTTCCTTGAGGTATTCAAACGCCTCAGCGGTGGTGGGCATGTTGGAAACCTCTACGTAATACTTGACGCCGTTTGCAACGATATCCTTTGCATTGTCAAGGTTGACCTCGTTCTGGGTTGCGCAAGGCATAACGATATCCACCTTCTGCTCCCAAGGACGCTTGCCTGCAAAGAACTGTGCGCCAAACTTATCAGCGTAATCCTGCACCTTATCTCTGCCGGATGCACGCATTTCAAGCATATAATTGATCTTTTCCTCGGTGCAAATGCCGTCGGGATCGTATACGTAACCGTCGGGACCCGAAATGGTCACAACCTTACCGCCAAGCTCGGTAACCTTCTTGACAGTACCCCAAGCCACGTTACCAAAGCCGGAAACAGCAAATGTCTTGCCCTTGATGTCCTCGCCCAGATAGTTGAGCATTTCCACGGTGTAGTAAACTGCGCCGTAGCCGGTAGCCTCGGGACGGATCAGAGAACCGCCGTATGCACGACCCTTACCGGTCAGCACACCCTCATAGCGGTTGACAAGTCTCTTGTACTGACCGTACATATAACCAACCTCACGTGCGCCTACGCCGATATCACCTGCGGGAACGTCGGTATCGGGGCCTACGTGACGGAACAGCTCGGACATAAAGCTCTGGCAGAATGCCATGATCTCGCGGTCGCTCTTGCCTCTGGGGTCAAAGTCGGAACCGCCCTTGCCGCCGCCCATGGGAAGACCGGTCAGAGAGTTCTTGAAGGTCTGCTCAAAGCCCAGGAACTTGATAATGGAAAGGTTTACGGAAGGATGGAAGCGAAGACCGCCCTTGTAAGGACCGATCGCGCCGTTGAACTGTACGCGGTAACCGGTGTTGACCTGCGCCTGACCCTTATCGTCTACCCACGGTACGCGGAACATGATCACGCGCTCCGGAATGACCATGCGCTCAAGCAGCGCTTCTCTGCGGTATTTAGCCTCGTTTGCCTCAACCACGGGGCGCAGAGAGTCAAGCACTTCCTTGACCGTCTGGTGGAACTCGGGCTCACCGGGGTTCTGTGCAATTACTTTGTCAATAATCTCGTCAACGTAAGACATGGTAAAATCTCCTTTACAGATGGATTTCTACTGAAATAATATGGAAACATTATACACCAGCATTCGGCAGAATGCAATAGGTTTTTGCAACTTTTTTTTATTTTTCTTGCAGTTTTTTGCGTTATTTTCGGTTTTTTAGCTTCATTTCCCGATTTTATCGACGATTTTCCTGCGCATCGTTGCAACTCACCGTGTCAAAGACGCACGTGCTTTTCAAAGCGGCGCATGATCCAAGCCGCCAGAAGTCCGACGATGCAGCCACTGACCAATCCGGTTATGACAAGCACAAAGAAATACCAGACGATGGCGGTCGTGCGCATCAGCACAGCCGAGCAGATGACCTGTCCTAAGTTGTGCGCCACCGCTCCCGCAACGCTTACGCCGGTGGGAGAAAAGCGATCAGACTTTTTCAACAGCACCATGACAAGCAAGGACAGCGCAGCACCGCTTAAGCTGTACGGTACGGCAGATGCGTTGAACAAAAAGCCCGCGAGGATGATGCGCACCAGATTGACCGCTATGGCATCCGCAAGCCCCACGCGGTAAAGCACAAACAAAGACACCACGTTGGCAAGCCCCAGCTTGATACCCGGTACACCAATGTCAATCGGCAGCAAAAACTCCACGTAAGTAAAGCCAAACGCCAAAGCGGCAAATAAGCCGTCGTACGCCACACGACGCACGCGCTTGGCAGAGCTGTTTCGCATATTCCTCTCCCCTTTCGTAAAACGAAGTTCAATCTATATTGTAACACACTTTTAGCGGTTCTGTCAATTGATTTGAGGGAAAATCTGCACAATTCGAGTTCTTTGGCTAAACAGACATTGAGAAAACCGTTCGGAGATCCCGCTGCGCGTTCCGCGCTCGCGGTTTTGCTCCGCTGCGCACTCAGTGCTCCGCTCTGCAAAACTTCGACTCCGTGCTACGCACTCCGCTCAGGATGACACGCTCGGGGAAAGCGCACAGCAATTGTTCTCCGAAAAAACAGCTTCCCCGCAGCGGTTGAGCGGGAGGTGTTTTGGCACAAAAAAACTGCGCAGAACCAGGCGCACCGGAGAAAGTAAAGCGATGATGATCTTACGATCATCGAGCTGCTTTCGAGGAGCAACGCAGTTATGCACAGTTTTTTCAAGCCAAAACGACTCCCGCCGAGCCGTGTGACCCACGTTTTTGAACCCTGCCGTCCAGGGCGGTGCCCTCCTCCGCCGCTTTACTGCTCCCAACGTCCGTGCAAGCACGGGACAAGTCAACCGAAAACTCTTGCACGGGAGGTCTGCAAACCACTTTGGCTCAGGCTCCTTTAATCATCTTGTAGGTCCCAATCATGGCGCCATCACGCACACGGCAGGATGATTTTTTGTTAGGTGGGATCAATTACTGATCCAGGTCGATCTCCTCAGAGAACATGTCGTCGAAAATGTCAGCAACCTTGTCGAACTCAGCATCGTCGTCAAGAGTCACCAGCATCTCCTCGCCATCCTCGTCAACCTCGGTCTTGAGAATAACGTACTCGTAGAAGCCCTGCTCTTCACCCTGCTGGTCTGCGGGGATCATTGCGTGATAGGTAACGCCCTCGACCTCAACGGTGCCGATCAGCTCAAACTCGATCTCATTGCCGTCCTCATCGGTCAGCGTAAAAAATTCTCTTTCGTTTTCCATGTTATATACCTCGTTTATGTCATGATATGCACGGATGCACACACAGTTGCATCCTTTACTTATATTGTACCCGATTTTTTGCGATTTGTCAATGATTATTTAATCAAAATCCAGCACGTCGGATAAAATCGTATTGGACACTAAAAATCCTTTGGTGGTAAATCGGCAAGCCTTGGCATCGTCCAGCAAAAAGCCCGCATGCACGTAGGGTGCGATCTTTGCGCCGTATATCTCGTCAAACGCCTTGCCAAAACGCTTGGCAAACGCTGCCTTGTCAACACCTCTTTCCAGGCGAAGCCCCAGCATGACGAACTCGTCCTGCGCCTCTGACGGTGTATTCGGATCTGCAAAGGACGCCACAGGATCGCCCTGCATGTAAGCGCGGATATCGTCGTATGCAAAGCGCTCGCCCCCCACAAAGGAGTGCGCAGCAGCTCCAAGTCCGAGATACTCTCCATACTCCCAGTATTTCAAGTTATGGCGCGATTCATACCCCACACGCGCAAAATTACTGATCTCGTAGCGCAAAAGCCCATGCTCGGCAAGAATTGCCACGCAATCCTCATACATATCCGCCACCGTGTCCTCGTCGGGCAGGTCAAGCGTGCCGTGCATTTTATAAAAGGGTGTTCCCTGCTCGATCTTGAGTGCATAGGCAGAGACGTGACAGACGCCGAGCGCACAAATGCCGCGTACCGACGCCGCAAAGCTCTCGCGGCTCTGCCCGGGAATGCCGTACATGAGATCCGCGCTGATATTTTCAAAGCCCGCAGCGCGCGCCATCTCAACCGTTGCGCGAAAATCCGCTGCCGAGTGCGCTCTGCCAAGCAATTCCAGCTCACCATCGTGCAAGCTCTGCGCACCGATGCTAAGGCGGTTAAAGCCCGCAGCACGCATGGCGGCAAAATAAGCCGCATCTGCCGTAGCGGGATTGCACTCTGCCGTGATCTCGGCATCCGCACGCACGTGATAATGCGCTTTGACCTCGTCAAGCAAGGAGCAAAGCAACGCACTTGGCAATGCCGTGGGTGTGCCGCCCCCGAAATAGACCGTGTCGACTGCATAATCGGCAAATGCCGTTGCCTTCTCTGCGATCTGCGCACGCAGCGTCCCGCAATATGCGCGCATGTCATTTTCCCCCATTTTGGGAAAAGAGCAAAAGTCACAGTAGTGACATTTGCTCTTGCAAAACGGTATATGCAAATAAATTCCCAGCTTTTTCATGGCGTTAGTCGTCGTCACCCAGCTTGAGCACCGCCATAAACGCCTCGGGAGAGACCTGCACCGAGCCAAGCTGGCGCATTCTCTTCTTACCTTCCTTCTGCTTTTCCAGCAGCTTCTTCTTACGCGTAATGTCCCCGCCGTAGCACTTGGCAAGCACGTCCTTGCGCATTGCCTTGACCGTCTCACGCGCAATGATCTTGGAGCCGATAGCAGCCTGGATCGGGATCTCAAAGAGCTGTCTCGGTATATTCTCCTTGAGTCGCTCAGCGATCTTACGCGCTCTGGGGTACGCCTTTTCCTCGTGTACGATGAAGGAAAGCGCGTCCACCTGCTCGCCGTTGAGCAGGAAATCCAGCTTGCAGAGCTTGCTGGGCACGTAGCCCGCCAGCTCGTAGTCAAGAGACGCATAGCCGCGGGAGCGCGACTTGAGCGCGTCAAAGAAGTCGTAGATGATCTCGTTGAGCGGCAGCTCGTAGTGCAGCTCGACTCTGTCCTGATCGACGTACTTCATATCAATAAACGTGCCGCGTCTGTCCTGGCACAGATCCATCAGATTGCCCACGTACTCGGTGGGGGTCATGATATTCGCCTTGACGATAGGCTCGCGTGCCTCGGCGATCTCATCGGGCGCGGGATAGTTGGAGGGGTTATCGATGCGCACCTTTGTGCCATCCTTGAGCGTGAGCTCATAGATAACGCTGGGCGCGGTGGTGATCAGATCAAGGTTGAATTCTCTCTCCAATCTCTCTTCAATGATCTCCATGTGCAAAAGACCGAGGAAGCCGCAACGGAAGCCAAAGCCCAAAGCGATAGAGGTCTCGGGCTCAAATTCCAATGCCGCATCGTTGAGCTGCAGCTTTTCAAGGGATTCGCGCAGATCCTGATATCTTGCGCCGTCCGCAGGATAAATACCCGCAAACACCATGGGCTGTGCAGCCTTAAAGCCGGGCAAAGGCTCATCCGCGGGATCATTTGCCAAGGTCACGGTATCACCCACGCGCGTGTCACCCACCGACTTGATGGACGCGGTCAGATACCCAACCTCGCCCGCACGCAAAGCATCGCATTTATGCAGACCGAAGGGGTCCATATTGCCCACCTCGACCACGTCGAATTCCTTGCCGCTGCTCATCATGCGGATGCGGTCGCCTGCCTTGACACAGCCGTCCTTGATGCGCATGTTGACCACGACACCGAGGTAGCTATCGTAATACGAGTCAAAGATCAACGCCTTCAGCGGTGCATCCTCATCGCCCTCGGGCGCGGGGATCTGCTCTGCAATCGCTTCCAGCACCTGCTCGACGTTCAAGCCCGTCTTTGCAGAAACTGCGGGGCAGCCCTCTGCAGGGATGCCGATAATATCCTCGATCTCCTCTACGCAGCGGTCAATATTGGCACTGGGCAGGTCGATCTTATTGATCACGGGCACGATCTCCAGTCCCGCATCCACCGCAAGGTATGCGTTCGCCAAGGTCTGCGCCTCGATGCCCTGCGTAGCGTCCACGATCAAAAGTGCACCCTCGCAGGCGTTGAGCGAGCGGGATACCTCGTAGTTAAAGTCCACGTGACCGGGCGTGTCAATCAGATTATATACGTATTTTTCACCGTTGGGAGCAGCGTAGTCCAGCTTGACGGCACGTGCCTTGATGGTAATGCCTCTCTCGCGCTCCAGGTCCATATTGTCCAGCAGCTGCTCTTCCATTTCGCGCTTGGATACGGTGCTCGTCGCCTCCAGGAGTCTGTCTGCCAGCGTGCTCTTACCGTGGTCGATGTGCGCAATGATAGAGAAATTGCGGATCTTGTTCATTCTCTCGTTATTTGCCATAATCTTCCTCATCAAAACATGAATAATCATCTTATTATACCCGATTTTCGCGTTTTTCACAAGAGCATTTTGAAAATTTCTTGCACTGTGCACAAAAAATATTTTCGCACGATAAAATACAGCAACATTGTTCCGATAAACACCCAATTATGTCTTGTTTATGTGCATTTTTTGTCTTATAATACACTTGTAAAGTTATTTACACGCATAAAAAGGAGATACATTATGGCAAAGAAAAATGCGGTAGTCATTGGCTTTGGCGGCATGGGCGGCTGGCACTGCCACTTCCAGAGAAGCAATGACGTTGTTAATTTGAAGGGCGTTTACGATATCAAACCCGAACGCAACAAAGCAGCGGAGGAGATCGGCATTTATGCATATCCCTCTTTTGAAGCGGTACTGGCGGATCCCGAGGTGGATTTCCTTGTAATTGCAGTACCCAACGATATGCACAAGCCCCTTGCCATTGCGGCTATGGCAGCCGGCAAGCACGTGATTTCGGAAAAGCCCGTTACGCTTTCCTCTGCCGACCTGCAGGAAATGATCGACGCTTCTCATAAATATGACAGACGCTTTACCGTGCATCAGAACCGCCGTTGGGACGGTGAATTTTTGGTCATGCGTGACGTTTACCACAGCGGCGACCTTGGCAGAGTGTACTCCATGGAGTCCCGCGTACACGGCTCTCGCGGCATTCCCGGTGACTGGAGAGGTAAAAAGGAGCACGGCGGCGGCATGATGCTGGACTGGGGCGTTCACCTGATCGACCAGATCGTCAACATCGTAGATGACCGCAAGCTGGAGAGCGTCTGGTGCAAGTGCGACCACATCACCAACGACGAGGTAGACGACGGCTTTAAGCTGGATATGTTCTACGAGGGCGACCTGACCTGCCACGTAGAGGTCGGCACCTCCAACTTTATCAATATGCCCCGTTTCTACATGTCGGGTAACAACGGCTCTGCTATGATCCCCGATTGGCTGCAGCCCTGCCGTATCGTATATTGCCACGACTGGTCTATCAAGGATGCCAAGCCCATCCAGACCGCTGCGGGCTTGACCAAGACCATGGCTCCCAGAGACGAAAAATCCATCACCGAGAAGTCGATTCCCCAGCCTGCGGCTGACGTGCACGATTTCTACCGCAACTTTGTCAAGGCAATTGACGGTGAGGAACAGCAGATCGTCACCCACGAGCAGATGATGTTCGTCATGAAGATCATGGAGGCAGCATTTGAGTCCGACAGACTCGGCATGCCCGTCAAGATCGACTAAAATAAAAAAAGGTCAGCCTCATGGGGCTGAGATATTAGCGGCAAATAAAGCAAAAGCAGAAGTCTTTGGAGGCTTCTGGTTTTTTCTATGGGGATATTACGCTCAGGGACCGTCTGGATTCGCGCTCTCCCCCCTGCGCTTGGCACAGGGCAGCGCTGATATTCCCCCCTCCCGGAGGGGGGCTATGTCAGTTGTCCGCTCATTCAATTTCAAATTGACCGCTGAAATATTGGTTTTCACACAGATTTCGGTAACTCAA